>NZ_JBFSSD010000066.1:0-23232 GCF_041466145.1 Vibrio sp. 10N.239.312.D08
CTTGTACGGTGGTGTGAGAGGACGGAGGCCGTGAGGCCTCCTCCTACTCGATTGGGCTTGCGATGAGGACTAGTTGCTAAATTGCTTCTTTAAGATTCTATCCAATGAAAATGGTCCGGCTCCCCATACCACAACGATAAGAATCATTAATCCCCACAACTGATGATCATAGAAACCTTGTTCCCACAGCACCGGGTAAGACACGACAGCTATGATGTTGAACACGAACAGCACTGCGGCCATCGGTCGTGTTAATAAACCGAGTGCTAAAAACACTGGCAGAATTAACTCAGCGGCAGTACCCATGTAAGCTGCTAATTCCCAAGGTAACAGTGGGACTTGGTATTCCAACTCAAACAAGTAAAGAGTGCTATCCCAAGTTGCTATTTTGGTTAACCCAGAATTAAAGAAGACCCACGCCACCCATAGGCGGCAAAACAGAAGTAGGACAGGAACAAAAAGTGCCTGTGATTTCTCAATCAAATTGTCGTATTGAGCCATCATGTTCGTGACTGTGTTGTTATCCATATTATGTCTCCAATTCGGCATCGATTGAAAAACCTGAGATGACGTTAAGCGCCATGACAGTATTCAGGTGTTGTAGTCGTGAAGGGTCAATCTCAGCGAGCGTTTGACCCGATTGCAATTCAGTTAATAGTTGGTGGCATTCTTCTGTCAAACAATGACTCTCAACCTGTGAATTCTCGGCTCGGATTAACACCCCAAATTCAGGTTGGTTGATGTCTAACCCGTCGAGTTGTTGCTGATAGATAGCTTGTTCAAGCGCGATAATCGTGTAACTAGAGCTAATTAGCGTTATTGAATTTTTGAGGTGAAAGACTAAAGCGCTTTGTTGCTCTGGTGGCACATCGGCTAAACAAGAAAGAGGACGTTGGTCGACATGTGATTCTGAAGCGCACCTCATCAGGTTATCTTTCTGCCATTCATACAACGCCACTTCACTGAGATAAGGTGCAGCCTCAATAACGGCAGTAAAGGCTTGGATAGTTTGTGCAAAGTGTTCACCGTAACCACTGACATCACCAGAGGTCGATGGATAACTTAAGACATGTTGACGAGCCATCTGTTGGAAGCACTCCTCTCCAACCAACATTTCAGTGAGTGGGTAGGTTGCTGCCAAAACTTCGCTCAAGCTGATGACAAAGTTATTGCGGTAAATCTGGATTCGCTGTTCATCGGTAAAATGGTCGCTCACTATGTCGCAGTGCTCACCATTGTTTTGATAGCGCAGGGCGTTAGCAAACTCCAATTGAACATCTGCTAGGGAGTGGCTCATGATGCGCAACTCCTTTGGTTGAACTTGTCGTGTTGATACAAGATGTCACTGGCTTTGGTTGCTTCAGCCAATAAAACTTGTGGCTCTGGGATATCGAGATCCCATTCAATCAAGGTATGGCGTGAACCATGTTGTGCTATCCAGTCAGTATAGAGTTTCCACACTTCGTCACAGACAGGTTTACTGTGTGTGTCTATCCAGATCTCACCTTGTTCAAGTTTCTTTTTGGTAAAACCGGCCAAGTGAATCTCTTCCACTTTGTCTGCAGGTATTCCGCTTAAGTACTCTTCACAACTAAAGCCATGATTAAAAGATGAGACGAAAATATTATTGAAATCGAGCAGTAGGCGACATTCGGTGCGCTTCTGTACCTCGGCCAAAAATTCCCATTCTGGGATGGTTGAATGCTTGAAGGCAAGGTAACTCGATGGGTTCTCAATCAGCATAGGGCGTTGCAGGTTGTCTTGAACCTCTAATACATTTCGACAAAAGACTTCCAACGCCTCTTCGGTATAAGGCAGCGGTAATAAGTCATTGAAGTAATGACCGCCGGTCTGACTCCAGCTGAGGTGGTCAGAAACCAAGAACGGCTCGATATCATCAATCAGATCTTTTAACTGCAGTAAGTGATTTGGGTTGATGCGCTCAACAGAACCTAGAGACAATCCAACACCGTGACAACTTATATTGTGGGCACTACGAATTTCTCTGAGTTGTTGACGTTGCGGTGATTGAGCTAAGAAGTAGTTCTCGCTGTGAACTTCTAACCAACTTATTAAGGTTGGATTTTGGCTAAAGAAGTCCAAGTGTGGTGTTCTAAGGCCAACCCCTGCGTTGGGGTGAAGAGTTTGAGTCACAACGATTCTCCTAACAAGAAGTGGAGGTGAGCTGTATGTCAGCCCACCATACTAAGCTGCTCAATTAAGAAGATTGAGTGCTACCACCTGATAATTTGCCACATAGCCCTTTAGGTACGACCACGAATGCATCGGATTGGTTGTCTTCTTTTGCTGTACCCGCACATGAGCTTGTTTTGGTTGCACAATCATTTTGGCCAGCTTTTGCCACGCCGTAGCATTTTTCTTTTGCTGCTGCTTCCGCAGGTGCTGATGTAAGAACTGCACCGCCGAACGCTAGTACACTTGTGATTGCAGCTGTAACAGCAAGATTAGAATTTTTCATAGTCATTCCCTCTAGGACTTAATAGTATTTTCACATCGCAGGTTAATGGCTTGTTAACTTGCTTACTAAAAAGGATAGGAACAACCGGGAAATAATTTCACGGCATTATAAAAAATATCAATATTAATGATGTTTTATCTTTTAAGTTGTTGAATTAATGATGTTAATTTTTGATGGTTTTTTCTTCTTATTATCCTAAACGCAGCCTAGTGTTTAGGTTATAATCAACTTTTATGTATAAATACCCAGTAGTGAGCATATCCAATGATAGATCCTTCGCTTTTACTCGATGGCCTAAACGATAAACAACGTGAGGCGGTCGCGGCACCTTTAGAAAACCTACTTATTCTGGCAGGTGCTGGCAGTGGTAAAACGCGAGTGTTGGTGCATCGTATCGCTTGGTTGCAAAGTGTAGAGCAAGCATCACCGTTCTCTATTATGTCGGTTACCTTCACCAACAAAGCGGCAGCAGAGATGCGTGGTCGTATTGAAGAGTTGATGATGGGCAGCTCGTCAGGTATGTGGAACGGCACCTTCCACGGTATCTGTCATCGTATTCTTCGTGCTCACTACCTAGATGCAAAACTGCCAGAAGACTTCCAGATCATTGACTCAGATGATCAGATTCGCTTACTACGTCGCTTAATCAAGGCGCAAAACCTTGATGAAAAGCAGTGGCCTGCCAAGCAAGCTTCTTGGTGGATCAATGGCAAGAAAGACGAAGGGCTGCGCCCAAGTCACATTGACGCCTACCATGATCCAATAACTCAAACGTGGTTAAAGATCTATTCTGCTTACCAAGAAGCATGTGACCGTGCTGGCTTGGTCGACTTTGCGGAAATCTTGCTGAGATCGCATGAGCTATTACGCGATAAGAAACACATCCGAGAGCACTACCAAGCACGCTTTAAGCATATCCTTGTCGACGAATTCCAAGATACCAACAACATCCAATACGCTTGGCTTCGCATGATGGCTGGCCCAGATTGTCGCGTGATGATCGTAGGCGATGATGACCAATCTATCTATGGTTGGCGTGGTGCGAAGATCGAAAATATTCAGAAGTTCTTGGATGAATTCCCAGGTGCTTCAACGGTTCGACTCGAACAAAACTACCGTTCAACCAAAACCATTCTGCAGGCGTCGAACGAGCTTATTTCGAACAACACCGAACGTATGGGTAAAGAGCTGTGGACCGATGGTAACGATGGCGAGCCAATCTCTGTGTACTCGGCTTATAACGAGTTAGATGAAGCGCGTTTCACGGTTAGCAAAATCAAAGAGTGGCAGGAGAAAGGCGGTGCGTTAGAAGATACGGCAATGCTATATCGTAACAACGCACAATCGCGTGTTCTTGAAGAAGCTTTGATCCAAGCTGGTCTACCTTATCGAATTTACGGCGGCATGCGATTCTTCGAGCGTCAAGAAATTAGAGACGCCTTGAGCTACATGCGCCTAATGAGCAATCGCGGTAATGATGCGGCGTTTGAGCGTGTGGTAAACACGCCAACGCGTGGCTTGGGTGATAAAACGTTAGAAACGATTCGTCTTGCAGCGCGTGATCGTGGTGCAACCATGTGGGAAGCAAGTGTTGCTTTGATAGAAGAGCAAGTGCTACCCGGTCGTGCTGCGGGTGCATTGAGCCGCTTTATCGAGCTGATTAATGCGCTTGAAGATGACACTTTAGAACTGAGTCTGCATGAACAAACTGACCACGTGATCAAATCGTCGGGTCTGTTTGCGATGTACGAGCAAGAGAAGGGTGAGAAGTCGAAGGCACGTATTGAGAACTTGGAAGAATTGGTAACGGCAACGCGCCAGTTTGAAAAGCCGGAAGATGCGGATGAGATGAGCATGCTGACGGCGTTCTTAACTCACGCAGCTTTGGAAGCGGGTGAAGGTCAGGCCGATGAGTTTGACGATGCGGTTCAGTTAATGACATTGCACAGTGCCAAAGGCCTAGAGTTTCCAATGGTATTCATGGTGGGTGTCGAAGAAGGCATGTTCCCAAGCCAGATGTCGGCCGAAGAAGCGGGGCGTTTAGAAGAAGAGCGTCGCTTGTGTTACGTAGGCATGACCCGTGCGATGGAGAAGCTTTACATCACTTACGCAGAAATGCGTCGTTTGTACGGTCAGGACAAGTACCACAAACCATCACGTTTTATTCGTGAGCTACCAGAAACCTGTCTGGATGAAGTGCGTATGAAAGCGCAAGTCAGTCGCCCTGCAAGCAGTAGTCGCTTTAGTCAAACCGCTGTGAAAGAGAACTTCAATGAAACTGGTTTTAGCTTGGGTTCTCGCGTGAAGCACCCTAAGTTTGGCGAAGGCACTATCATCAACTTCGAAGGAAGTGGCCCACAGAGTCGAGTTCAAGTGGCGTTTAACGGTGAAGGGATTAAGTGGTTAGTAACTGCTTACGCGCGTTTAGAGCAGCTTTAATCTATTACTTCTGCATCTAATAACCGTTCATTATTGAAAACAAAAAGAGCAGCCAATGGCTGCTCTTTTTTATTGCGTATCGCTTTAAGCGATCGCAATACATGACTGACTAGAAGGGAGCTTACAGTGCTGCAAGTGCCGCTTCGTAGTTTGGTTCTTCAGTGATCTCTGCAACCAACTCACTGTGTGTTACCACACCTTTTTCATCAACAACGACAACTGCACGTGTTGTTAGGCTTGCTAGTGGGCCTTCTGCAATCGCTACGCCGTAGTCTGATGCGAATGTAGGAGAACGGAAAGTCGAAGCGTGTTGAACGCCTTCAATGCCTTCTAGTTCGCAGAAGCGACCTGCAGCAAATGGTAGGTCAGCAGAAATACAAACAACAACCGTGTTCTCAAGCTCTGCCGCTTTTGCGTTGAACGTACGTACGCTCGTTGCACAAGTTGCTGTGTCGATGCTTGGGAAGATATTTAGAACCACTTTCTTGCCTGCAAGAGAAGCAAGAGTCAGTTCAGAAAGATCGCCTGCAGTCAGTGCAAAGCTTGGTGCCTGTTCGCCAGTTTGTGGGAATGTGCCAGTTAGCGGTACAGCAGCGCCTTTGAAGGTAACGTGTGACATGAATTTGTCCTTAATTTAATTATGGTTATGAAACTAGTTGAGCCTAGTAAGACTTACGTTACTCGGAAGTGGTTAAGAAGTGAATGGTTTAAATGTCAGAATTGTAATCAAAGGTCTTTGATTTATTTGTTTTAGGGGAAGAAAAGGTGAGACGACAGATAAAGAAAAACCCCGAGAGCTTGCGCTCATCGGGGTCTATAGTCTTACTCGCAGCAATCCGGCTACTAAGTGTGCTCCATGCATCAAATCCATGATAGTGTGCTGTTATCCTTCAGCGCATTCCTTTCGTCGCCTTCCTAGCGGTGTCCTTGATCTTATCCTGATCTGCCAACAATCCTCGTTAGCGCGCGTCACTTGTTCCTTGAGCGGTGTCCTTTACATCATCCTGATGTTCAGTCCTTTCCTCGTCCAGAGGTGTCCATTGTCTTTCCTTAGTAGCAACCATCCTAGTTACTATTGTGTCCATTCAATGTCCATTTCGCTATCCATGCCGATTATTCATCCTGAGTAATCGAATCTTCATCCTGAAGATAACCAAGTCCTTGGCGTTTCCTGTTCCGTGTCAGCATCCTTCCGACACCATTCATATTACCGATTCCTTATTTATCAGCAATGGTGCATAAGCGAATTTCTATATAATTATTTGAATGATAAATGTACGTATTGTTTAATTTCAATCGGTTACGGTTTGTGGGTGACTAATTTCGTCATCAAATATCGATATTTACTCACTGCCTTGTGAGAGATCTCGCACAAGACAGGGAGTAAAAAGGGAGTATTTTCCCTTATTGGCCAATGGCAGCACCTTCACGACGAGGGTCTGCAGCACCTTCTAGACCATCTTTTGTGATGCGAATAGCGTGTAAACCCGAGTTAAGATCGCGAACGTTGACCTCAAATCCCATCTTTTCTAGCTCAGGTTTGAAGTTTTCCGCTGATGTTCCTTTTTCCAAATCTAAGGTACCGAAGCGATTTAGGAAGTGTGGTTGGTTGATCGCTTGTTGGATATCCATGTCCCATTGGGTGTGAGCAATGATCGCTTGTGCCACATAACCGATGATACGGCTGCCGCCCGGAGAGCCAATCGCCATGTAAGGTTTATCGTCTTGCATGATGATGGTTGGTGCCATTGAAGAACGTGGGCGCTTACCCGGCTCGAGTCGGTTGGCGATAGGTTTGCCATCGTTATGAGTCTTGAATGAGAAGTCGGTTAGTTCGTTATTGAGTAGGAAGCCTCTTACCATCAAGCGTGAGCCAAATGCGTTCTCAATTGTGGTGGTCATCGATACGACATTGCCATCGCTATCGACAATATTGAAGTGGCTGGTGGAAGGCAGTTCAATAGACACATCTTGGCTTTGCAGTATGGCGTGATCCCACGGTGGGGTGCCTGATGGTGCACTTTCTAATGCCTTTCCAGTAGTAATTAGCTGGGCACGTTCCTGCAAATAGTCAGTATTCACTAACCCTTGGGTTGGCATTGGCACGTAATCTTGGTCTGCCATGTACATACCACGGTCTGCAAAGGCCAAACGAGAAGCGTCTGCTAACACTTGCCAAGATTTTGCGTCGTTTGGTCCCCATGATTTAAGATCAAACTGCTCGGTCATCGCTAAGATCTGCCCAACCGTTAATGCACCTGAACTTGGTGGACCCATTCCGCAAATATCGTAGCTTTCATAAGCAGAACAAACCGGTTCGCGTTGCTTGATCGAATAAGTGTCGAAGTCTTTCTGTGCCAATACGCCCGGGTTGCCTTTCGCTGTTTGTACTGTGTTAACGATGTCGGCAGAAATCTCACCTTGGTAGAAAGCTTTAGCACCATCCTTCGAGATAGCGTGTAACGTTGCCGCGTATTCAGGGTTCTTAAGTTGCGTGCCAGCGGCTTTCGGGCTGCCATCGGCATTGAAGAAGTAGGCTTTAGTTGTCGCAAAGCGGCTCAGACGTTCTTGGTCGTTTTCGATCAAGGTGGCTAAACGTGGGCTGATAGTAAAACCTTCTTCAGCTAACTGAGCGATAGGTTTAATCAGTGATGCCCATTCGAGCTTGCCGTATTTCTGGTGAGTGTCCCACAGCAATTGCACCGTGCCCGGCGTGGCAACAGAACGACCGCCAACCACGGCATCATAGAATTTAAGCGGTTGTCCGTTTTCGTCTTGGAATAGACGTGGGGTGGCATCAAGTGGCGCAGTTTCACGGCCATCGTAGGTCTTGAGCTGTTTGTCTTTGCCATCAAAATAGACAAGGAACGCGCCGCCACCAATACCTGATGACTGAGGTTCCACTAAGCCAAGCATAAGCTGCACGGCAACCATGGCGTCAATTGCGTTACCACCACGGGCAAGTACATCAGCACCGGCTTGTGTTGCAAGAGGGTTGGCTGCGGTGACCATCCAATCGTTGGCTTTAACGAGTTGTTTGGTTTCTAAACCACTACTTTGTTCGGGTGCGACGGAATCGGCAGCTTGATTTGCCCAACTGACGTGAGAGGCAAAAAGTAGGGTAGAAGTGGCGAGGGTTGTTAGTTTTGTTTTCCACTGCATGATCTTCTCCTTTTAATATGCAGAGCTAGATTGGCAGCGGAAAGATTAGATAGCCAGTGCGTTGTTAACGAATTGTAATCTTGATTCGAATTTAAGCGATTAAACCGGACAGCGACTGCCAAAGAATACTCGCGCCAATCAGGCTGAATACCACGCCACATAAGCCATCGATGTATACCGTTGCTTCGCTAAGTTTCTTCTGTAGAGCCTTAGTCGAAAGCATCCACGCCAGTAGTGAAAACCAAAACAGAGACAGACCAAACAAGATAATAAGCGCAAAGCCTTTACCTGATAGAGACATGTCGGCAGGCACTAAGCTCGACATCAAGCTAATAAAGAACACCAAAGCTTTTGGGTTGAGAATATTGGTCGCAAACCCTTTCGAAAATGCCTGACGCTTGTTGGTCAGAATCAGATCTTTGGCATTGACGGTATCGTCGTCATCGTCGTGGTTCTGAATGATTTGCCAGGTTGCTTTAAGTGCACCGTAGCCTAAGTACAGCAAGTAGCTACCGCCAGCCAACTGGATAATGGCAAATAGGGTTGGTTGCTGGTGGACTAGGTAACTGATTCCCGTCAGGCTGAGCAACGAATGCAGTAAGATCCCGCAAGATAAACCAAGCGCAATGTACAAGCCTGTTTGTCTGCCGTGGCGTGTCGCATTTTGCACGACTAACGCAAAGTCAGGGCCGGGGCTCATCAAAGCGATGAAATGGAT
Organism: Vibrio sp. 10N.239.312.D08; assembly: GCF_041466145.1. Lineage (NCBI taxonomy): Bacteria > Pseudomonadati > Pseudomonadota > Gammaproteobacteria > Vibrionales > Vibrionaceae > Vibrio > Vibrio sp. 10N.239.312.D08. The sequence continues at coordinate 8,799 of NZ_JBFSSD010000066.1, forward strand.
AGAGGCGAGGGTGATCAGTATGGTGACTTCGTTCATGTCAGTTCTCAATAACGTTGCCGCTATTATTAAATAAGTAATCGTATTGAGCGTAGCTTACCGCGATTTGAAATCGAGCAATTGTAAATTATCAACACTTAGTTGATTTGTGAGGGTGGTACGCCGAATGTGGTTTTGAATGCCTTGGAGAAGTGTGCTTGATCATAGAAGCCTACTTGGTGCGCGACTTTAGTACCACAGATCCCAGATTTAATCAGGCGCATGCTCTGTTCCATACGTAAACGGCTCAGCCACGCGTAAGGGGTGATGCCCATTCTGTTCTTAAAGTGGCGTTGGAATTGAGTTGTGGTTAAGCCGCACAGCTCAGACAGTTGTTCTAATCGCACTGGCTGGTCCAAATTCGCCATCAAATAGTCTTTGAGTGTATTAATCGATTGATTACCCAGTTTGATGTCACTCTTCGATCCAAATTTTGCATAACGATCGACAATCGTTGAGAACCCCTCGAATGGTAAGCAATCTTGAGCGAGTTGGCTGATGCTTTGATTGATTAACAGGCCGTGTAAGTTGCGTAATTGTAAAAACGCAGCTTGATCGGAGAGGATCAACTCAGAAAAGCCTAATGTGTGACCATTTTGCTTGGGATCGGCAAGATCTCGAAACCATTGAGGAGAAACTGCAAACACACTGACTTGATAACCTGAATCGAGTTTGGAGTGCCCATCATGCAGCTCATCAGGTGGCATGATAACCACTTGGCCTGCACCGACATGGTGGCTCGCCCCTTTATAGGCGAATTTTTGCTGCCCTTGGGTAATTAAGCCGATGTGAAAGTCCAAATGATAGTGACGCTGAAAAGCAAACTCTTGGTATTGAGCTTGGATCAGGCTGATATCTTCTGTTGGGGTAGAGTAGTAGTGGACTTTATCCATGGTACAAAAAAGCTTGGTCAAATAGTCATCAATTCAACCAAGCTTATCTGCGTATTAAGGGATTGTCTTGTAAAAAACGATCAATATCACTGTTTCGCGCGTTTGTTCTTCTTGTTGTTACGCAGGCCATCAAAGCTGAAAATAACCAGTGCTCCCCATATGAAAGCAAAGGTGATCGCTTTATCTGAGGTAAAGGCTTCGCCGTAGATCAGAACCGCCAGTAAGAACATCAAGCTTGGACCGATGTACTGGAAGAAACCGAGTGTTGATAGCTTCAAGCGAGTTGCAGCGCCAGTAAAACACAGCAATGGAACCGTGGTGATCACACCGGCAGCAACCAGTAATAGGTTGAGTTGCATCGGGTTCATCGATAAGTTTGAGGTCGGGCTATCGGCAATAAACAGTAAGTAGGTTGCGGCGAGAGGCAACATCACCAGAGTTTCAATGAACAGACCCGTTTGTGCTTCTAAGCTGACTTTCTTACGCAGCAAGCCATAAAAACCAAAGCTAAAGGCTAGGGCAATGGCGACGATAGGCACTGAGCCGAAGGCAATTAATTGGATTAATACGCCAATCGCAGCCAGAGCCACAGCAAACCATTGCAGCTTACGTAAGCGTTCGCCAAGGAAGAGCATCCCAAGTAACACGTTAATCAGCGGGTTGATGTAATACCCCAAACTGGCATCGAGCATGTGATTGGAGTTCACCGCCCAGATAAAGATCAGCCAGTTAGCACCCACCAAAATAGACGTCGCTACCAAATAGAGCATTTTTGGTTTTGAGGTCAGGGTATCGCGGACTTTACGCCAGCTGCGGCCAATGTGCAGTAAGAAAGCGAGTAGGAAAAAAGACCATACTACACGGTGGCTGAGGATCTCTAACGGGGAAACGTCACTTAAAGATTTGAAATATATAGGGGCGATACCCCACATTGTGTAGGCGCCGACGGCAAGCAAAACTCCTTGGCGCGTACGTTGTTGTTCTTCCTGTGTCATGCATCTTTCTCTAGCACTGAGTGCTTATTAATAAGATTTATAAGAGAGTTGGTCAGTATAGGAGCGATAACCCTTTTCACCTAACAATTTGCGGTTTAATTCGCCAGCGTTCCCCTCTACAATGTGCGACTTGCTTGCCGAAGATGCTTGCTGATTTCATACCTCGATTAGGAACCACAATGACCGCCACTCTGATTGCTGAGCAAATACCAACTCCCGCGAATGATGCGCAAACCATCTTGCAAGATGTGTTCGGCTATCAAAGCTTTCGCGATGGTCAGCAAGAGGTCATTGATTTGGCCGTTGAAGGCAAAGACAGCTTGGTGATTATGCCAACCGGTGGTGGTAAATCTCTGTGTTACCAAATTCCGGCTTTGGTTCGTGAAGGGCTGACTCTGGTTATCTCACCGCTGATCTCGTTGATGAAAGACCAAGTCGACCAATTGAAGGCCAATGGTGTTGCCGCTGAGTGTATTAACTCTTCAATGCCACGTGACCAATTGCTGAATGTGTTCAATCGTATGAACTCAGGTCAGCTGAAAATGGTGTATGTGTCACCAGAGCGTGTGTTGATGCGTGATTTTATCGAGCGTCTTCAAGGTTTACCGCTTTCGATGATTGCAGTCGATGAAGCGCACTGTATCTCTCAATGGGGTCACGACTTCCGCCCTGAATACGCATCATTAGGTCAGCTTAAACAGTATTTCCCGCATGTGCCTTACATGGCGCTCACAGCAACCGCTGATGATGCGACGCGCAAAGATATTATCTCGCGCTTACAGCTCCTGGACCCGCATACTTACTTAGGCAGCTTTGATCGCCCTAATATTCGCTACAACTTGGTTGAGAAGCACAAACCCGTGTCACAGGTGGTTCGCTACCTAGAAACACAAAAGGGCAATTGCGGCATCATCTACTGTGGTAGCCGTAAGAAAGTGGAGATGGTGACCGAGAAGCTGTGCAATAACGGTATTCGCGCCGCGGGTTATCACGCTGGTATGGACACCGATGAGCGTGCTTACGTTCAAGAAGCCTTTCAACGCGATGATATTCAGATCGTGGTCGCGACTGTGGCTTTCGGTATGGGCATCAACAAACCCAACGTACGTTTCGTGGTGCACTTTGATATTCCACGTAATATCGAGTCTTACTATCAAGAGACAGGCCGTGCAGGTCGTGATGGTTTGCCTGCTGAAGCGATGATGTTGTTTGACCCGGCTGATATGGGTTGGCTGCGTCGTATGCTAGATGAGAAAGAAGAAGGCCCACAGAAACAAGTTGAGATGCACAAGCTGAATGCGATGAGTGCCTTTGCTGAAGCGCAAACGTGTCGTCGTCAGGTTCTGCTTAACTATTTTGGCGAATATCGCGAGAAGCAATGTGGCAACTGCGATATCTGCTTAGATCCACCAAAACACTTTGACGCGACCCAAGAAGCACAGAAGGCGTTGTCTTGTGTGTACCGTGTGAATCAGTCATTTGGTATGGGCTACGTGGTCGAAGTAATGCGAGGCATGCAGAACATCCGTGTCCGCGATAATGGTCACGATAAGCTATCTACCTACGGTATTGGCCGCGATCACAGTCATGATTACTGGATCAGTATCTTCCGTCAGCTGATTCATAAAGGCTTGCTGGTCCAGAACATCACTCGTAACTCAACTTTACAGCTAACAGAAGAAGCCCGCCCGCTGCTGCGCGGTGAGATGTCTTTGGAATTGGCTGTTCCTCGTTTAGATACAGCGGTGCGTAATGCTAAGTCCGATAAGTTAAGCAGCAAGAATTACGATAAGAAGCTGTTTGCGAAACTGCGTAAGCTGCGTAAGTCGATTGCTGATGAAGATGGCTTGCCACCATATGTGGTATTCAGTGACGCGACCTTGATTGATATGGCTGAAATACTACCTACTTCATACGGAGAAATGCTGGCAGTCAACGGTGTCGGTCAACGTAAACTCGATAAGTACGCAGACCCATTCCTAGATCTGATTCAAGAACACATCACCACACACGGCTAGTTTGCGAGAAACGTCTAACTAATAGAAAAAGAATAAGGTTGATAGGGACATGACAACACAAACAGAATTTGGCTTAAGAGAGTATTTAGCTGAGGAAGGGCGTTTATTGATTACGTCTCCAAGTTTTGATTTTGATTCTTATGAAGTGCTAGGTGAAAAGCTGGTGGCGTTGTTGTCAGCGTCAGTTGTTGAAAAGCAATGGGACGCCGATATGCATTCTTGGTTGATTGATTTTGAAAATTGCCGAATGTTCTTAAAGTCCGAACATTACAGTGAATCAATTTGGTTTGAGTCGTTAAATGCTGAAGAAAGCCGAGAAGAGTTTGATTATCTCGCGACGCTTTTCAAGCGCGGTTTTTAACTTTTGGCATCTCTTCTAAAACACAGCTTCTAGAGCTATTCACCAATAAAAGTGAGGATAAACGTTTGCGTTTGTTCTCACCATTGCAGCCAATATTGATTAATGTATAATCGCCCGCCGCTCAATAGAGCAAATTATAGAAACATTTTTAATTCACATTATTGGTAAGAGCTTTCTTGGATTATTCGAAGAAATGACTCGATTTGGGTTCCCTCACCCCCAAACCAAACTAAAAAGGTACAGCATGAGTAACTTTACCCCTGCGCAACAGCGCAAAGCCCTAGCACTATTAGTTTTGTTCCATTTGGTGATTATTGCGTCAAGCAACTATCTGGTTCAGCTACCTTTTACCGTCTTCGGTATGCACACCACTTGGGGTGCTTTCACTTTCCCGTTTATCTTCCTAGCGACCGATCTGACCGTACGCATTTTTGGCGCGCAGCTTGCCCGTAAAATCATTTTCTTAGTGATGCTACCAGCGCTGGCCGTTTCTTATTTCTTGTCAGTGGTGTTCTTTGAAGGTTCATTCCAAGGCTTTAGCCAACTAGGTGAGTTCAACTTGTTTGTTGCACGTATCGCCGCGGCGAGCTTCATGGCTTATTTACTGGGTCAGATCTTGGATGTGCATGTTTTCAACCGCCTACGTCAGCTTAAACAGTGGTGGGTTGCCCCAACGTGTTCAACGTTATTCGGTAATGCTATTGATACCATCGCTTTCTTTGCGATTGCTTTCTACCAAAGCCCAGATCCATTCATGGCCGAGCATTGGACTGAGATTGCCTTAGTCGATTACGGATTCAAACTTATCATCAGCCTAGGCTTGTTCGTGCCTATGTACGGTGTGCTTCTTAACTACATTGTTAGAAAGCTAACCGCAGTGAACCCTGACTTTAAAGCGACAGGCGTGAACGCTTAAGTTTGAGATTTGTAACACAAAGCATTAATGCAGCGATAAGAAAAAGCTCAAGTTAGTCTACTAACTTGGGCTTTTTTAATTTCTAGCGTCAGATACTAATATCAGAGGCATTTAATATTCAATGGCCAGCCAATATCGGTTTGTCTATTCGACTCGAGCTCTAGCTCTGCAGCGGTCAGCGGATTGTCAGCTAACCATTGCTTAGAAAGCGTTAGGGTTAGATTGTTGTCATTCGTCGTCAGTTTGAACTCAGGCTCTAGCGCTGGGTTACGACGGTGGGTCAGCAAAATAGCTAAACGCAGAATACGTAAAATACGCTTGCTACTGGTTCCTGAGATAGCGTGTTGCTCTGGTAATGAGGTTAACTGTTCACGGTAGCGACGAGTTAACTCACCCAAGTAGTGCTTTTGCGCTCGAGTAAAGCCAGGTAGGTCTAAGTTCTGCAGCAGATAAGCGCTGTGCTCACCGCCTTTTTTGAAATCGATGGTTAAACCAATCTCGTGAAGCTTAGCTGCCGTTTGCAATAGCACACCAGCTTGAGGTTCTGAAACCCACGCTTCGGCGCCCGCTTGGTCTAGCAGCGTTTGTGCGACTACTGCTACTTGTTCACCGTAGCTTACGTCCATTTGGTAGCGTGATTGAACACTCTTAATGGTACGCGCTCGGATATCTTCTTGGCGTAGCTCATCAACCATCTCGTAGGCTAGGCCTTCACGGAGTGCGCCGCCTGCGAGTGTCATTGAATCTATTTCAAGCAGCTCAAAAATAGCAATAAGAATAGAAAGGCCACTCGGGAACACTAATGCGCGTTCAAGGGTAAGTCCTTCGATTTCTAGCTCTTCCAAGCGCTCAGTAATCATCGCTTGTTTCTGTAGACGCTTAAGTTTGGCATGAGTAATCACTTCATCCATGCCTTGCGCCAACATGATCTCTTGCAGTGCTTGAACGGTACCGCTGGCGCCCACACACACATCCCATCCGATATCAGTGTAGCTATCTAGGATAGGAGCCAACGTCGACTTCGCCGCTTCAATGGCGTTGTTAAAGTTGGTAGCGGTTAATTGGCGGTTTTTAAAGTGGCGCTCAAGCCAAGTAACACAGCCCATCTTTAGGCTGGTTAGGGCTTTCGCTGAGAAGCCTTCACCAATGATCATCTCGGTGCTTGCGCCACCAATATCAACAACCAGTCGGCGGCCGCTGCCACCAGAAGTGTGTGCTACGCCTTTATAGATAGTCGCAGCTTCTTCTTCTCCGGAGATAACATTGATGTCGTAACCAAGGATCTGGTTCGCTTTCTCTAGAAATATATCCACATTGATAGCAGTACGTAGGGTCGCTGTACCGACAATGCGGATATTTTCTTTCGGAATATCTTGCAGTCGCTCTGCAAAGAGACTCAAACAGTCCCAACCGCGCTGCATGGCTTCTGTACTAAGCGCATTATTTTCATCTAAGCCTGCAGCTAAACGCACTTTGCGCTTAATTTTAGCCATGGTTTGTACGCTGCCATCGATATGACGCACAACGAGCATATGAAAACTGTTCGACCCGAGGTCGATTGCAGCGTAAAGCGGGGGTGACACTGTTTGACTCATAAGCGACTAAGCTTCCTTGTTATGACGCGGTTGGCGTGGGCGACGGTTCTGGTTTGGTTTACGGTTCCCGTTGCGTGGGCCATTGTTGTTTGAGCGGCGTTGTTGCGGGTTACGTGTACGTAAGCGCAATGGTGCTGGTAGATCTTCTAGCAGTGCAGAAGCATCGTAGTCAGACACAGGGATCGCGTGCTCAATGTATTCTTCGATTGGTGGCAAGTTGATTGCGTAATCTTCACAAGCAAAGCTGATCGAGTGACCACTTGCACCAGCACGACCTGTACGGCCGATACGGTGAACGTAATCTTCACAGTCATCAGGTAGGTCGAAGTTGAATACGTGTGTTACTTGAGGAATGTGTAGACCACGTGCTGCAACGTCGGTTGCGACAAGCAGGTCAACATCACCTTTAGTGAATTGCTCAAGAATCTTTTCACGTTTCTTCTGAGGAACATCGCCAGTTAGCAGGCCAACACGGTGACCATCTGCAGCTAGGTGACCCCAAACAGACTCACATTTGTGCTTAGTGTTAGCGAAGATGATAGCGCGCTCTGGCCACTCTTCTTCAACTAGAGTCTGCAGCAGTGCCATTTTGTGTTCGTTTGATGGGTAGAACAGCTCTTCCTGAATGCGGTGACCTGTTTTACGCTCTGGCTCAACAACAACATGCTCTGGGTTGTGCATGTGTTCGAACGCTAGCTCTTGTACGCGGTAAGACAATGTCGCAGAGAACAGCATGTTCAGGCGATCTTTTGGCTCAGGCATACGGCGGAACAAGAAGCGGATGTCTTTGATGAAACCAAGATCGAACATGCGATCAGCTTCGTCAAGAACAACAGCTTGAATGTGGTTAAGGTTAAATACCTTCTGCTTGTAGAAATCGATGATGCGGCCAGTCGTACCAATTAAGATATCTGCGCCTTCTTCGATTTTACCTAGTTGCTTGTCGTAGCTTTCGCCACCGTAAGCAAGTGCTGCCTTGATACCTGTGCTTTCAACCAGAGAGTCAGCATCGTTGTAGATCTGAATCGCGAGTTCACGCGTTGGTGCCATAATAATCGCACGTGGCTGGTTAGGCTTACGCCCTTCATGCTCAGATGTTTTTAGCAGGTGGTTAAAAGTAGCAGTAAGAAACGCAAGCGTTTTACCAGTACCCGTTTGGGCCTGGCCTGCAATGTCTTGGCCGGTGAGCAGTACCGGGAGCGCCAAGGCTTGGATAGGGGTACAATAATCGAACCCTTTTTTCTCCAATCCTTCAATGACTTGCGGAATTAAATCCAAGTCGGCGAACTTTTGCTCTGTGATATGCGTCTTTTTCATTGCTATAGAATATCAGCTTAAGCTTGCAATACGAAAGTAAATACATTCCAATAGGGCATCTATTTACTGGTTATCATCCAACCAGTTCTAAAAAATACATTGGAGTGGAAGATGAGTGATAAGATTTTGCAGCTAACTGATGACGGTTTTGATAACGATGTAATCAATGCTGCAGGCCCTGTTCTTGTTGATTTTTGGGCAGAATGGTGTGGTCCATGTAAAATGATTGCGCCGATTCTTGATGAAATCGCAGACGAGTACGAAGGCAAGCTCACAATCGGTAAATTAAATATCGACCAAAATGCTGGTACTCCACCAAAGTTTGGTATTCGCGGTATTCCAACGCTACTTCTTTTCAAAGATGGCGGCGTAGCAGCGACTAAAGTTGGTGCATTATCTAAAACTCAACTTAAAGAGTTCTTAGACGCTAACCTTTAATCAGGTCAGCATTTGAAAAGAAACCGTGCAGTTAACAAATGCGCGGTTTTGTTTTTTCTAAGCTATGGACTAGTCTTAGTTTTAGTGCTAATTTATCGCACGTTAATTGAACGAATTTCTCTTCTTGGTCGATCCTGTGACCAAATCCTTCTTAACTTAAGAAAACAGATCCTATTTTGACTAAACAAACTTCCACCACTATGAATCTTACTGAACTGAAGAACAGACCTGTGTCTGAGCTTGTTAAACTTAGCGAAAGCTTAGGTCTTGAAAATCAAGCTCGCCTAAGAAAACAAGACATTATCTTCTCCATCCTTAAAGCGCATGCAAAAAGTGGTGAAGACATCTTTGGTGATGGTGTTCTAGAAATTCTTCAAGACGGTTTTGGTTTCCTACGTAGCGCCGACAGTTCATACCTGGCTGGCCCAGATGATATCTACGTATCACCAAGCCAAATTCGTCGTTTTAACCTACGTACAGGTGACTCTATTGGCGGTAAAATCCGTCCACCTAAAGACGGTGAGCGTTACTTTGCACTGCTTAAAGTAAACACGGTTAACTACGACAAGCCAGACAACGCACGTAACAAGATTCTTTTCGAAAACCTTACTCCTCTTCACGCTAACGAACGTATGGTGATGGAAGCGGGTAATGGTGCGACTGAAGATATTACGGCTCGTATTCTTGACCTTGCATCTCCAATTGGTAAAGGTCAGCGTGGTCTGATTGTTGCTCCGCCTAAAGCGGGTAAGACAATGCTTCTGCAAAACATTGCTCAAAGCATTGCACGTAACCATCCTGAGTGTGAACTAATGGTTCTACTTATCGATGAGCGTCCAGAAGAAGTAACAGAAATGCAGCGTCTAGTTAAAGGCGAAGTAGTTGCTTCAACATTCGATGAGCCAGCATCTCGCCACGTACAAGTTGCAGAAATGGTTATCGAGAAAGCGAAGCGCCTTGTTGAACACAAGAAAGATGTAGTTATCCTACTGGATTCTATTACTCGTCTAGCTCGTGCTTACAACACTGTGATTCCTTCATCAGGTAAAGTTCTTACTGGTGGTGTTGATGCGAATGCTCTACATCGTCCAAAGCGTTTCTTCGGTGCGGCACGTAACGTAGAAGAAGGCGGTAGCTTAACGATCATCGCAACAGCACTGGTTGATACTGGTTCTAAGATGGATGAAGTTATCTACGAAGAATTCAAAGGTACAGGTAACATGGAACTGCACCTTAACCGTAAGATTGCTGAAAAACGCGTATTCCCAGCGATTGATTTCAACCGCTCTGGTACTCGTCGTGAAGAGCTTCTTACCAAGAACGATGAACTACAGAAGATGTGGATCCTGCGTAAGATTGTTCACCCAATGGGCGAAATCGACGCAATGGAATTCCTTATCGACAAGCTAGCAATGACGAAAACGAACGATGAGTTCTTTGACGCAATGCGTCGTCAGTAATATTGATTAGCTGATCGTATTTAATAAGCGCTGCCCTCGGGTGGCGCTTTTTATTTGCATTTTGTAGCGCCAGCTTGCAGAATGAGCAAAAGTGTTACAAGGACGTTAAAATGCAACATGGACTGTTGTCATCATTACTCCTGTCTACTTCACTGTTATTTTCACCGGTTGGTATGAGCTATGCCACCGAGATGTCTCCACTTACAGTAGAGTCTTGGCTTGAGAATGATCAAGTAAAACTGAAAACTGCTGAACTACTAGAGCTTGTCGTACGTGACGAAGTCAATTCGCTACGCTTTGCGCTTGAGCGCCTGACATTTCCCCAGCAAGAGGTGGCTCGTTACCAACTCTTGAAGAAGCTTGAACAGCAAAAAATCGTACTCACACCCAAGATGTCTATCTTCATCGAGCAGCAACTTGCTATCACGCCCACTTATCAAGTCTTAGAACGTGGCGATGGCTATGAGTTTACGGTACCTGCCTTTAATTACCCTTCAATTGCTAATCGCCTTATTAAACAATGGCGTCAAGATCAGAAGACATTGGTATTTGTGCTAGATGCAGAGAAACAGGAACTCGACCTAAAAGAGTGGTTATCTGGATCTGAACATCAAGTTCAAACGCGAGAAGCGTTGCTCATTAGAGAGCTAGACAGTTTGTCTCCTGAAGCGGTTGATTACCTAACTAAGCAACTCACCGCATCTTCTATTGTTAGTTGGTTACCTTCTACTGAGGTGGTGGTTCGATTAGCGCAAGTGAGCGAAGACCCAGAGGTTTACAAAATTCTATGGCGAATGAAGGCCGATTATCATAGCCAAGCTGAGCTAGTTCGCCTTGCTGAAACCAAACAAACGTTCGCGCTTGAACAGGTGATGGCAGCGACTAAGAACCCGCGTTTGAAAGATGAAGCGATTACTTTGCTTACCAAAGTTAACCCGTTATCAGAAGAGGTGAAGCTGTTCCTTGTCTCTAGGATGGCGATTGCTGATGAAGCACCATTAGTTGCGCGTGAACTCGCCAAACAAGGTCATACGCGATGGTTGCAAGATCTCGTCAATGATAACCCTCAGGTGAAGAGTTCTTTGATCGAGCAAGCATTACCGTAAAGTGGATTTTGCCTCTCAATAACCACACTAAAAAGGGGGACCTCAGCGTCACCCTTTTTGATATACTGAGCGCAGAATAATCAGCATGTAGAAGTCCTATGAGTTTTAAAGATTTACGTGATTTTATCGACCATCTTGAAAGTATTGGTCAGTTGAAACGCATTTCTCACCCAGTCGATCCAGACTACGAAATGACCGAGATTAGCGACCGTACTCTACGTGCTGGTGGCCCGGCTCTTTTGTTTGAAAATCCAGTAGGCTATGACATGCCCGTTTTGACCAATCTATTTGGTACACCTAATCGGGTTGCTATTGGTATGGGACGTCAAGAAGTCAAAGAACTGCGTGAAGTGGGCAAGTTGCTTGCTTACCTAAAAGAACCTGAGCCACCAAAAGGCTTTAAAGACGCTCTTGATAAACTACCTGTGTTTAAGCAAGTCTTAAACATGCCAGCTAAACGCCTTCGCAAAGCGGCTTGCCAACAAGTGGTATGGCAAGGCGATGACGTCGACCTAGATAAAATCCCTGTGATGAGCTGTTGGGCTGATGATGTCGCGCCATTGCTAACATGGGGTTTAACGGTTACTCGTGGTCCAAACAAGAAACGCCAAAACTTAGGTATCTATCGTCAGCAGAAGATCGGCAAGAATAAAATCATCATGCGTTGGTTAGCCCACCGTGGTGGAGCATTGGATCTGCGTGATTGGATGGAAACTAACCCTGGGAAACCATTCCCAGTATCGGTAGCGTTTGGTGCTGATCCTGCCACCATTCTTGGTGCGGTTACGCCAGTGCCGGATAGTTTATCTGAGTACGCGTTTGCAGGCTTACTACGTGGTAGTAAAACTGAGGTCGTTAAATCAATCAGCAACGACTTAGAAGTTCCCGCAAGTGCAGAAATCGTGATGGAAGGTTACATCGACCCGAATGAATTCGCAGATGAAGGGCCTTACGGAGATCATACTGGTTACTACAACGAGAAAGAAAAGCACCATGTGTTTACTATTACTCATGTAACCATGCGCGAGAACCCTATCTATCACAGCACCTATACTGGCCGTCCACCTGATGAGCCAGCGGTATTAGGTGTTGCGCTAAATGAAGTGTTTGTGCCTATTCTTCAAAAGCAGTTCCCAGAGATTGAAGATTTCTATCTACCGCCTGAAGGTTGTTCGTACCGAATGGCAGTCGTGACCATGAAGAAGCAATACCCAGGTCACGCTAAGCGAGTGATGATGGGTGTATGGTCTTTCTTACGCCAATTCATGTACACCAAATTTGTATTGGTGTGTGATGAAGATGTGAATGCACGTGATTGGTCTCAAGTAACCGCAGCGATGTGCGAACATATGGATCCGTCACGCGATAGCCTGATGATAGAGAACACGCCGATCGATTCATTGGATTTTGCCTCACCCGTGGTTGGGTTAGGTTCTAAGATGGGTCTAGATATTACTAAGAAGTGGGACGCAGAGTTAGCGTTATCGCCAGATGTCCAAACAGCACCTGTAAATAGTGAACATATTGAGGGTAGCTTGGCTGAGTTAACCAAGGTTCATCCTGAAATTATTGATGTTCACCTGCAAAACGACAATGCCAGCATGGTTGTGGTGTCTATTGATAAGCAAGCTGCCGGTAATGGTAAGAAAATCATGGAAGCGGTTTGGTCTCAATTTGATGAGAACAAGTTTGTTATCGTGTGTGATGGCGATGTCAATGTGAGTGATTGGAATGACATCATTTGGGCTGTAACGACAAGAATGGATCCGGCGAGAGATACGTTATTCCTGCAGAACGAAACTGGACACTCAAAAATGGGTCTCGATGCGACCAATAAGTGGGAAGGTGAATGCCTGCGTGAGTGGGGTGTACCAATCACAAAAGATCCTGATGTTGTGAAAAAGATTGATAGCATCTGGGAACAGCTAGGAATTTCATGAGCTACCAAGTAGTCTTATACCCAGAAAACATCAGTTTCACAGTAGAAAAAGGGCAAACGGTCTTGGATGCTGCGCTCAACAGCGATATCTATTTCCCAAACCGTTGCCAAGTTGGCGCATGCGCAATGTGTATGTGCAAAAAATTAGAAGGGCAAGTGAGTTACCACCTTGAACCCATGCTCACAGAGAAAGAGCAGCAACAAGGCTGGATTTTTGCTTGCCAAGCATTTGCAGAAAGTAATTTAGTTCTAACCTTTGCCGATTAAGGGTTAGTAAGAGGAAGAACATGACTATTAAATGTAAAGTGAAGTCTATCGAGCCTTTGGCTTGTAATACTTACCAAATCCTACTTCACCCAGAAACACCGGTCGCTTTTAAAGCGGGCCAGTACCTGATGGTTGAAATGGGCGAGAAAGATAAGCGCCCATTCTCTATCGCAAGTAGCCCTTGCCGCCACGAAGGTGAGCTTGAGCTGCACATTGGTGCTGCCGAGCACAACGCTTACGCACTAGAAGTGGTTGAAGCGATGAAGAAGGCACAAGCTGAAGATGGCGATATTGCGATTGATGCTCCACACGGAGATGCTTGGATCAAAGAAGAAAGCGATCGCCCTCTATTACTTATTGCTGGTGGCACGGGTTTCAGCTACGTGCGATCTATTCTTGATCACTGCATCGCGCAAAATAGCTCGAAAGAGATCTACCTATACTGGGGCGCAAAAGATGAGTGCCAGTTATATGCTAAAGAAGAGTTGGTTGGCATTGCAGAAAAGCATAGCAATGTGCACTTTGTACCGGTAGTAGAAGAAGCACCGGAAGTTTGGCATGGCCAAACAGGTAATGTGCTTGAGGCTGTTATGCAAAGTTTCGAATCATTAGCTGATTTCGATATCTATATTGCAGGTCGTTTTGAAATGGCGGGCGCTGCAAGAGACCTATTTACTCAGAATAAAGAAGCAAAGCGTGACCATATGTACGCTGATGCTTACGCATTTATCTAACAATACCCTTAGATTTTGAGCAAAAAGAGAGCAGAAATGCTCTCTTTTTTACGTTTAGGTGAACTATTAGGCAGTTAACCCCTATTTATTCATTTTTCATGAAAAAGTAGTTGCTAAGCTGAGAGGGTTCCCTATAATGCGACACCACTGAGACGGCAGACGCCACAAGGCTTCAGCAAGAATCAGTAAGACGGAAAGCGACAAAAAATTAATTTTCAAAAAGTGTTTGACACTGAATGTTAATTCGCTAGAATGGCCGTCCACTTCGAGAGGCTCCTTACTTAAAAGGAACGCTCAAGAAGTTAAGCTCTTTAACAATTTAAACCTATCAATCTGTGTGGGCACTCGTTGATGAATAT
>NZ_JBFSSD010000067.1:0-22687 GCF_041466145.1 Vibrio sp. 10N.239.312.D08
TTGATCTTATTCTTCGTGCTGAAGGATTAGAATGCGGTGTTCATGACACGCTTACAAAGCATTCAGCAAGGAGCGTATATTCATGGATCTTTACACCATAAATACAGTCAGCCCTAGTTTCGAGTAGACAGGTAATGTTCCATCTAGAACATCACCAATCTTATCGGGCTGTCTCGAACGAACCTTGATTTATCTAGGTAGACTTTCGTCAAAGTGAGCAGTCAATTGATAGGCTTCTGGTTGTTCTTTTAGCAGCTTTTGGTCTTGTATGACGCCCATACGTCGCAAGTAATAACTGACTAAAGCTCCACGAGTTACTATTTCCATCTTCTTGTTTTTCATAGCGTAGTCGTCAGCAACAACAACTTGTTGTTGCTCAGACAAGTAAGGATTAGGTGTAATCGTTAACTTAACTTGATGGTTCCAGTTGTCATCATGTTCTCGCATTTTTGGTGACTTATCCATTAAGTCAGGTTCGTTCCTAAAGCGACTTAACACGAAATCTCGAAATTCATTTTTCTCTTCACAATATGCTCTTACATGCCACCTGATCCCATCATAGACTAAGCTGTGAGGCGCAATAATTCGACCTCGAACCTCAGGTGTAGAGAGCGATACATAGTCAATATCGACTCGAAGGTTAGCCCTTGCTGCCGCAATTAATCCTCGAACAATGCTTGGTGATATAGCCCTTTCAGGAACGTTCAATACGGTCGATTGAGCTTCCCCCCAATTAAAGAACTCGAAGGTCTCTTCTTGGTTATATTGCTGATGAAGCATAAGTAGATACTCATGAGCAGTGCCTTGAGTAAATAAAGGCTTAAAGTTGTCTGCTGGCCTATAGCCTTTAATTGTTCTATCCAGTATCAATTGACCTTGGTCAGTTAAGCTAATGTACTTGTTGATATCCCTGGAAGCTTGTTGTCTCCCTATGTGAAAAGCATCACATAGGTGATTTGTCGTCAGTCGACCCTCCCAAAGAGCAATTATCTCAATTAGTCGAAATCGTACTTGTTGGTCCCATTTGATATCTGCTTGATTCATGTTCGTGCTCATAAATGTTACATGTTGATGTATACAGTATATACATGTAGCAAAAAAGTACATATATTTATTATGGATATTGAGAAGGGCAGGAAAAGTCAGGAATCTTTACTGTGAGAGAGTCGATGGTATTGAAAGCTGTAACCTGATTTAGTGGCCACAAATTCAAACTGGTTGATTTTCAGTCAAGAAAAACAACATAACTCGAGATAGATACGATGATGTATGCCGGATTGACCAAAGTTATCGCAATAAATTCTTATCAGAAAAACAAGATGTTTTCTGAGTATTCTTTTGACGCTCCCACTCAGATCACTGGCGGTAACGGAGAAGGCAAAACATCACTTTTAAGGCTCATTCCGTTTTTTTATGGGGCGACTGGCACGCAGATCGTCAGGAAATCGAATGTCAATAAGCCCTTTGCCGAATGGTATTTACCACACAACAACAGTTATATTGTTTTCGAGTACATTACTGCTCGTGGTCAAGTTGCTCATGTCATTTGTTATCGAAACCTTAGTACTAAAGGTGGCATTGTTTACCTTTTCGTTAAAGGTCAGTTTGAGCAGTCAGTGATCATTAAACAAGACAGCGAAGATAAGCCTTACGCTATCGGCTGTACAAAGCTGGCCGCGGAGCTGAACGCTAACGGCTTAGAATACGAGTCGCGTATTACTAGCGTCAAAGAGTACCGCGAAATTATCCAAAATATTAATGCAGGGAATTTGAGCAATCAGTTCCTGAGCTACTCTTTGTGCTCTGGTCGTCATGATGTCCGTCACATTGAAAAAATCACAGCGGCGTTGATTCAAGGTGAATTCAATATGGCCGACACAAAGGCGCTTTTCCTGGATATCCTCGAGCAAGGAAATAGCACATTAGAGTTTGGTGTGGATGCAAACAGAATTGAACAATGGTGTGATGACTACAACGGCCTAACAGCGTTCCTAGCCAAAAAAGAAGCGTTCATTGAAGCTATTGCGAACAATAAGCAGATTGCCTATCTAACCACTCAGCTCGCCAATGCCTTAACAATCATTCGTGAAGCCTCTGAAAGCCTTGATGAATCTCTTAAGAAAACCGAAATCGAGCGCTCAGATTTTCTTGAAAACAGTGACAAGCAGATTGGCGAAATTAATCAAGATAAGCTTGATAAAGAGGTTCAAAAGAGCGCTCTTCAACGCTCTATCACAAGTATTAACTCTGAGATCGAAGTACATCACAGCAAGCTTATAACATACGAAAATAGTGGTTATCCAGAACTGTCCGTTAAGCTAAAGCAATTGCCAGAAATGGAAGACAGGGTGGCACAACAAAGACAAAGTTACGCCGATCTTGAAACTAAGGTAAATGATGCGAAAGCAAAGTATGAGAAAGACAAACAAAACCTTGTTAGTAAGTTCAATAAAGAAAAGTCTGACCTAACAGAGCAAAAACTTGATGCCGAGAAAGAGTGCAAGGTTAAAAAAGACAAGATAGACGATGTATATCAGCCACAGTTAAAGGAACTGACCCAAACCCATACGATTTTTACAGCGGATAAATCTCAGGCTCTTATGGAGCATAGGGCTGAACTCGCTACTCAAAAGCAGCGACTAAAGAACCCAGATATTGATGAGTTTCTCATTGAGCAGAGAGAGCAGTTGGAGTCTGAGAAGGACAGATTACAAGAACAAGTAGACACGTTAAAACACACGACAACTTTGAGTGAGAAGGAAGGAGTCAACTTACAAACTAAACGTGAAAAACTACTCGAAAGATTAGAGGCCACTCGTCGAAATATGCGCGATGCCGAAACCAGGCTGAAAGTAGTCAGTAACCGATTAGACCCAGATTCAGGAACCTTGTTCTCGTTCCTGGAGGCTAATCGACAGGGGTGGCAAAGCTCTCCACTTGGTCGTGTTCTCACCGATGAGCTTTTGATGGACACGACACTCACACCATCAATGACTGAAGATTCAGGTTCAATGTACGATTTATATATCGATACGAGCAACCTAGCAGATTGTAGTGTCACCAACAAAGCTGATGTGGAAGAGCAGGCTCACTTGATGGACCGTATCGTTGAGCTTGAAGACGCAGAGGCTGATTTCAATAAGCAAATTTTGAAAAATGATTTTGCTGTTAAGCAGTCAACGCTTGAGTTATCACGATTACGCAATGAACTGCGAAACGCTGAGGGTGACCTATCACAAACTAAGGTTAACCTTAAAAACAAGAAAATAGAGATTGCCCGTGCAAAAGAGGGCTTAGTCGAAAAAATTAATATAAACATCAAATCGATTGAGAAAGCTATAGCCCTGATTGATAGGGAAATCTCAGTAACGCTTGAACGTTTTGAAGAAGCAAAATTAGAGCTAAACAACGACAGGCTTACTCAAATTAGCAATGTTGAATCATCACTTGATCTCACGATCGGAGCTATAGATGAACTACTGGAAAAAAGTACTCTGACGTTGGGCGAGAACAAACAGCGCATCAAAACGGAGTATGAACAGCGGTTGAGTGATCAAGGTATTAGCGGTGAAATCTATCAACGCTACAAAGAAGAAATTGAATTGCTTGATAATGAGATCAAAAACTTAAAAGTGAAGTCTCATAAAATCAAAGAATACGAGATATGGCTTGCTGTTTATGAAGTGGATGATCCTAAGAGACGTGACGATCGAAATACTAAGGTCAAAGAACTTGAAACGGTGCATCAAGAGTTTGAATCTTTTGAAACTAAACTGAAAGAGTTGAGAGCCAAAGCTCATCGAACCAAAAAAGAGTTTGATGAGAAGCTCTCTATCTTGAGAAACCACAAACAGCGAGCTGACAGTGCAATCTCTCGCCTAACTAACTATGTGATGTTTGAGGGCGAAGAAGGCAGCCAAGAAGCGCTCGATTATAACGGCGATTTAAATTCACTCTTGAGCTATGTAGAGAGCAAACTCCCGGAGTTAGAGAGGCTTACTAAGCTACGTAAAAAAGATATACAACAGATGGAAACTATCACTCTCAACCTTGGTGACGGGGAGCTGTATCGTTTCTGGAATGAAAGCAGCCGAAACGCCATTACAGAGGATATTGTTGCTAGTGACTCTAAGCGAATAGATATTCTAGAAATCATCATGAATGACATTATTCCTCAGGTGACCAGCATAACAATTGAAAGCGCGGTCAACATGGGGCGTATGCTCGTTGACTTCAAGCATCGGCTACTCGGCTTCGACCGTGACATTAAGAAACTTGGTCGTAATATCTCTGAACAAGTAAAGCTCAATAACACGTTCTCGGTGGTTGGTTCTATTGACATTAACGTTGAAAGTTCACTTTCCAAACTACAAGGTTGGCAAGATATTATTAACTTCTCTGAGATTTACGAAGAGTGGGATAAAACGGGCTCTGCTGAGCTACCAACCAAAGAGTTTTTCAACGCTTTAAGCACACTGACATACCATATTAGTGCCGAGAAAGTTAAAAAGCCTACTGAGCTGTTTGACATCAAATTTGAAGTCATCGAGAACAACCAGCGTAAAACGGCCAAAACAGATAAAGATATGCGTGATTTGGCCAGTAATGGTACGAACTTGCTCATTCAATCCATGTTGTATTTAGCACTTCTGACACAACAACGTGGAGCAAGTCGACTATCAATAACTTACCCAACCGATGAGATTGGTAAGCTGACGGCAGAAAACCAAGCCAAACTGCTCAAAATGATGGGGGCACATAACTTCAATGTTATCGCGGCTCAACCCGATGGCAATAATCGTACGGCCAACTTATTTAAGTATCTGTATCACTTAACGCCTTACAAGAACATTTTCAACAAACCTAAAGTAAGCAAACTTGCGTTAGCTAAAGCCGCTGAAACTAGCACAGGAGTAGAAGCATGAAGCCAGTATCACAAGTCTTAGAATCTCTACTTAGTGGTAGCTTTATCTGCCCAGCAACGGATCGTGAAGCTTACAAGACGCTTAAAGAGGATCGTACACGCCGAGAAATCAATCAAGCGTTGACTCTTATGGGGCGCGAGCTCCAATGTACGAGCAGAACCAGCGCCTATTATGTTACCTATAAAAGTATCGACGACCACAATCGTCGTCAGGTGACCGCGTTGATGAGTAATGTACACGGTATCATTCGACCTGTGGTTAAGTTCGTAGCGACAGTCAGTGAGGCTGCTCAAGTTGAAGCTGTGATGGTTGGTGGTGATGAGTTAAATGTGCCTGTGCTGAGTGCGCAAATCCAATCGTCTCCTAGCTTGATGGAGAAACTCGATAGTATTTATCGACTTCCAAAAGTGAGTCGGAAAAAAGTGCGTGACAGTGCAGCGGATAAACTCAATGTAGTTGTCGAATTTCTGGTTAAAGAAGGGGTGGCTCATTTAGTAAACAAAGAGCGCCAACTCTATGTGATGACGGGAAAATTAGACTTTGTCTACGAGGTGCTCGATTTCATCGATACGCATGAAAAGATCGTTGAGACAGTTAACAAAGCAAACGAGAACCAAGGGGAGTTCGACTTTTGATGAGCCCTCAAAACAATGGGAAACATGGTGGTGTTAACCACATGCTTCGCTTAATCAGCCAAGCAAAGGACACATTAACGCATGTTTTTGAAAATGGCACGATACGTGAGACTCATTAAAACGCCAATGACCTACGTAAATTAAAAGAAGCCCGTGTTGTTATCGTGACAAGCCGCGGCTACCGCGTGCACCCTAAGATGGAAGCATTGATGAACTACTTCCTTGAAACGGAAGCGAGTTCATTTCTTGGGACTCAACATGCTGAGCGCATTCCAGAAATTCAGAGCTTAGCGCAAGAATACCTGGAAGCTAAATTAAATGGCAAAAGAGAACAAGAGGCGGATAGGTTTAATAGCCTTGAAGGTGTGGTTTATGAAATCACAATGGACTTGCAAGAGTCTTGTCGTCGCTTAAGAAACCGTATCAGTTATGATTTTGGCTATGGCCATACGCTCGCTCAAAAACAAAAAGAGAACCAAGTTGCTATAGAGCAAGCTGAAAAGCTTGTTACTGGCATGAAAGCTTTCTCTTTTAAGTTGTTGAGTGAAATGGCTGGAGATAACTCAGAGCTCAACACCTTGTTTTGTGCTGAAATGCACAGTGCGATTCGTAGTTGCCAACAAGAGCTCGGATCTATCCTAATTCAACTCCGAGCTTTGATGCTGAAGTATCGTAACCGCGAACGCGATAAGGACCTGATCAATGCCTTTGATCGGTTTATTGATCAAGAGCCACACTGGACACCAAGTGACGATTTGATTTTGCCTGATGAGGTAGCAAAGCACGATGGTATACCGATGTTTTGGCTTTCAGAGCCGTTACAATTTGCGCATCACCCAAATCCTGATGATATGGACCAAGAGCCGGAATTGGCTGATATTGTTGAAAAAATTACGGCACAGCCTGCAGAACAAGAAGAGCTTCCGGTTGTTGAAGAAGCTGAGCGACGAGAATTGACTCTTGATGTTGAAATACAAGAGCTGATTGAAGCGGACATTGATTCTCATTGCGATACCTTTTTTGCTGAAGCCTTTATTGGTAAGGGAAAAACCAGCATTTCCGCTTTGGAGTATTACGAGCAAATCAATAGTGACTTACCGGAAGATCTTGACCAGCTCACTTGCGCTAAAGACGTGTGGCTATTTAGCGTGCTTAATTTCCATAGTTCAATGCTTCCCGAAGATAGCAAAGGCTTTACCGTTGAGCCTATCGGGTCTTATACCTATTTAGCAAAAGGTAGCAATATAGGTTACGGCAACCTTCACTTAGAAGATGTGTCTATAGCGAGGAAACTGTGAGTAGAATTATTGATGATATAACGGGTAGTGATTTATATCGGTTAAAGCAACTCTTCTCTCCTGCGAAGGTTAATGAAGGTGCCAGTGTAGCGCTGAGTGGCGTGTTTGATACTTTTCATCGCGACTTTAGTGTTGGGAGCGCCAGAGGAGAACATTTGCAGCTGACGCCTAGAGATATACGTCAAATTAGGAAGGTGATTAAAGATCAATCTGGTTTTGATCTTTTAACTGATCCCATCCCTAATTCTCGAACGGATATGGCTCAGTTCTTTCCTAACGAGAAGTTAAGCTCAAGTCCTGTCAAAGACAAGGTCATTAAAGTTTATGGGATTTTGTCCACGAACATAAATGGTAAATCATATGACTTACAAGAGGGCATGAACATTGAGGTAGCTCTAAGTCATTTGACGAGCATTGAGCACAGCCAAGTTGTGATTGTTGAAAACTATGAAGCATTTTCTAAGTTTAGATTAGTACAAACCGACATAGGGCCTAACCCTCTTATCGTTTACCGGGGGGATAAGGACACGGGAGTAATCTCAAAAGAAATTGCGTTGGCTTTTCCAGGCGTAGAGCTTATAGCTTGGTTTGATACCGATCCTAAAGGTATCTCTTTAGCTTTATCATCGGGAGCGACTTATATGCTGCTACCAAATTTATCAACAGATACTCTCAAAGAACATGGTCGCTCAGACTTGTTTGCAGACCAATACCAAAACTGGGAGCGTGTCTCAAAATTTATCCCCCCTAAGTTAGAGTCCATAATGTCTGAACTGGGAAAAGGGATAACCCAAGAGTCAATCATGGCAAATCAAATAGCCGTAAGGTTACACCAAATTTAGTCACGTAAAAGTCGAGCTCCCCTATAAGTGCGGAGATAGGCATGTTTACCTTGGGGTAATCAATCAAATGTTGTGAAGCTCATGCAGAGTGCCTACAAGACTGTTAAGTGCTGCTAATCTAGCCACTAAATTATTTATAAAGATTAAACGAATTTTTTGGCTTTTTTAAAATGCTCGATCATTTGGATATTTCCTTACCTTAAGGCACGTAAAAAGCGCCTAAAATCGGAGCTTTATCAATTCAACTCATTCAATTTCATATATAATCGCCCTCAATAGTCTGCGCTTGAAAGCAGAGTCCTACATTATTCGAGTAATTAACAACATGGCAAAAGCACCCGCTAACAAGAAACCTGCTTCAACAGCTAAGCCCGCGTCAAAAGCTAAAAAAACAACCAAAGGCTTTGAAGAGACCCTTTGGGATACCGCTAATCAGTTGCGTGGTAGTGTTGAGTCATCTGAATACAAACACGTGGTATTAAGCCTTGTGTTCTTAAAGTTCATCAGCGACAAGTTTGAAGCACGCCGCCAGAAGATGATAGACGACGGGCAAGAAGCGTTTGTTGAGATGAAAGAGTTCTACCAACAAGACAACATCTTCTTTTTACCAGAAGATGCGCGTTGGTCATTTGTTAAAGCGCGCGCTAAGCAAGATGATATCGCCATCATCATCGATACCGCTTTATCGACTATCGAAAAAAACAACCCTAGCTTAAAAGACGCCCTGCCAGACAACTACTTCTCGCGCCAAGGTTTGGAAGTGAAAAAGCTGGCGTCACTTATCGACAGCATTGAAAACATCGACACGCTGGCAAACGAATGTGACATGAGCGAAGAAGACTTAGTCGGTCGTGTGTACGAATACTTCCTAGGCAAGTTTGCAGCAACCGAAGGCAAAGGTGGTGGCGAGTTCTATACGCCTAAGTCAGTGGTAACACTATTAGCTGAAATGCTAGAACCCTTCCAAGGTAAGATCTACGATCCGGCTTGTGGCTCGGGCGGTATGTTTGTTCAGTCTTTAAAATTCATTAAAGAGCACGAAGGGCGCACCAAAGATATTGCTATTTATGGTCAAGAGTTGACCTCGACCACTTATAAACTGGCGAAGATGAACTTAGCCATTCGCGGTTTATCTGGCAACTTAGGTGAACGTGCAGCCGATACCTTCTTTGCTGACCAGCATAAAGACTTAAAAGCCGATTACATCATGGCGAACCCGCCGTTTAACCTTAAAGGTTGGCGTAATGAAGCCGAGCTAACCGATGATGCGCGTTTTGCTGGCTATCGCACACCGCCAACAGGTAATGCCAACTACGGTTGGATTTTGCACATGCTCTCGAAGCTAAGTGAAACAGGTACGGCTGGTTTTGTATTAGCGAACGGCTCAATGAGTTCAAACACGTCCGGCGAAGGTGAGATCCGCCAGCAGCTTATCGAGAACGATCGCGTTGAATGTATGATTGCTCTGCCGGGGCAGCTGTTCTTTACTACGCAGATCCCTGTATGTATTTGGTTTATCACTAAAGACAAAACCGAGAACACCACTAAAGGTTTCCGTAACCGCCAAAAAGAGACGCTGTTCATTGATGCCCGTGAGATGGGTACCATGATTAGCCGTACCAATAAAGAACTGACCAAAGACGATATCGCTCTAATTGCCGACACTTACCACGCTTGGCGCTGTGATGACGCAGAACTCAAAGCGCGTATTGAACGTGGTGATGGCAAAGTAGAGAAGTATGAAGACCAAGCAGGCTTTAGCAAATCAGCGACCATTGCAGATATTAAAGCTAATGATTTTGTGCTGACACCGGGCCGCTATGTCGGCGCAGCTGAAGTAGAAGATGACGGCATTCCATTTGAAACCAAGATGAGTGCGCTTTCACAAACTCTATACAGCCAAATGAATCAATCTCAAGAGTTGGATAAAGCGATTCGCCAGAACTTGGAGGTGTTGGGTTATGGGGAGTGAGTGGATTGATGCCAAGCTAGGCGATTATATTGATTCATGTCTTGGCAAGATGCTTGATAAGAATAAAAACAAAGGCGAATTTTATCCATACCTTGGTAATAGCAATGTACGCTGGGGGGCGTTTGACTTAGATGAACTAGCTCAAATGAAATTTGAGGACCATGAGCATGTACGTTATGGAATCAAAGCCGGGGATTTAATCGTATGTGAAGGTGGAGAGCCTGGACGTTGCGCCATATGGGAAGATGATCTTCCAAATATGAAAATACAGAAGGCATTACATCGAGTACGAACTCTAGATGGACTTGATAGTGAGTTTCTTTATTACTGGTTTCTATTGGCGGGTAAAAAAAAACTTTTAGATGCCTATTTCACAGGAACAACGATAAAGCACTTAACTGGTAAAGCCCTAAAAGAGATACCGATAAAGATTCCGCCTTTAAATCATCAAAAGCAAGTTGCAGTATTATTGAGAAGTTTTGATAAAAAGATCAAAATTAACCGTCAAATCAACCAAACCCTAGAACAAATGGCACAAACACTGTTCAAGTCTTGGTTTGTCGACTTCGACCCTGTGAAAACCAAAATGAATGGCGAACAGCCAAAAGGGATGGATGCTGCTACAGCGTCACTTTTCCCAGAGAAGCTCGTTGAGTCTGAGTTGGGGTTGATTCCTGAAGGTTGGGAAATCCATAAGACCCAAGATTTATTCGATGTTAAGGATGGTACACACGACTCTCCGAAGAAAGCTGAAGAAGGCCATTACCTAGTTACTTCGAAGCATATTACCAAAGGCAAAATCGACACATCTTCGGCTTACCAGATCAGCGATGCGGACTTCGAGAAAGTTAACCAGAGAAGTAAGGTCGATACATTCGATATTCTACTGACGATGATCGGGACTGTCGGTGAAGTAGTTGTGGTTTACGATAATCCTGTTGAATTTGCTATCAAAAATGTGGGTTTGTTTAAAACGTCTCAAAAACCTGAGTTAGTTTGGTTGTTCTACTGGCACCTTCAGAGCTTCAAAATGAAGCATTATCTCGAAGCTAGAATGGCAGGAACGACTCAGCAGTACCTGACTCTCAAAACTCTTCGTACGATTCCAGTTGTTCTTCCATCGGATGAACTATTGGCTAAATTTAATGAAGTGCTGTCTCCTTTGATGGAAAAGATATCTGACAATCACAAGCAAAGTCATACACTGTCAAACCTACGAGACACCTTGCTTCCTAAATTGCTTTCTGGCGAAATCGACTTAGAAAACCTGCAAGTAGAACAAGCTAAGGCGCTGGCAGAGTAACCTTTCGTCATTCCAGAAAGTGAGGGACGAACTTATCAGGAATCTCGTTTTTGGCGGTGGTAAAAAGCGAGATCTCAGATACCTCGCGCCTCGGTTCTGAGATAACGAAGGTGGGAATTAGATGAATCCGAAATAGAACAAAGCAAAGCGTAGGTGGAACCATAATATAATGAACGCAACTAATACTCGTGAAATCGACATTTCTGAATTGACGACACTGTGTGAAACAAGCACTTTGCAAAAAGGCATCTTGCTTTCACGCAGTGGTGCAGTACGCAAGCTTAACCTTGTTGGCAACACCGCGACCGCACAGGTCAAAGGCAGCCTCAATTATCAAGTGAGCCTCGATTTCACTGGCGATCTGGTTGGCACTTGTACTTGCCCTGCGGCGCAATATCAAATGTTGTGCAAGCACGGCGTGGCGGTTGCCCTTTGCCTACAAGACCAAGAACAAGCTTTAAACCAAAGTAGTGAACGAGATACCATAAAAAATCACCTGCAAAGCCTTGGTGAAGAGGCCATGGTAGAGATGCTACTCGAATACCTAGAAGAAGATGAGTACACATGGAATGCACTGCTGACAAAAATTGAAATACGCGAAAAGCCAGCCGTATATGGCGAGCTGAAAAAGTTGGTTACCCAAGCCTTACCGCGAGAACAGCTCTGGGATTGGCGAGAAAGCCATGATTATTTCAACTCAGCAGAAATTCAATTGAACATGATCATTGAATCAATGCAAAGCCTTAACGCCGATCATCAATGGAAATTAATAAACTACCTTGTTGAACGGTTGAATAAGGTGCTAGAGCAAATTGATGACTCCAATGGCGATCGTTATGGCATTGAAAGCATGATTAACGAACACATGCCAAAGACGCTGGCAAAGCTTAATTGGAGTGAGCAAGAGAAAGCGCAGTGGATGTTTGAGCGTTTGACCCATTACGAATTTGACGTATTTCCTTCGATTGAAGAGAGTTTTGGAGCGATTTGGCAATCTAACACCCACTTTCTAACCTTATGCCGCCAAGCGATAGATCAAGCATCGCAAGATGAGAGTAGCTGGAACTTACGCTCATGGGCAGTTCCGTTAATGAAACACAGCTCCGATTGGCGTGAAGTGGCGGAAATTAAACAAAAAATAGCACGAACGTGTCGAGATTATCTTGAAGTTGTTGATATGTTCATTGATGAGCAAGAGCCGTTAGAAGCTGAGTTTTGGTTAGCTAAGGCGAAAAAAATGGCGAGTGATTATGAACTTCGTGCGTGCGAACAAGCTCAATTCCGTCTTTATGTTGAACTAGGTGAAATCCATTCTGCATGGGTATTAGCTAACCGTTTGTTAGAACAATCACCAAGCTTTCAATATTATCAACAGTTAGCGAAGTTTAAAGCCAATTACCAAATTGATGATGTTGAATTTTTCTCCCGCACTGAACTGCTACTTGCCAATGCCTATCAACAACCAGACCGCTATAATCAAGCTTCTGATCGTACGGATGCCTTGGTTCTGTTCTATATCGATAACCAGCAATTAGACAAAGCGTGCGAATGGGTTGCCGAACATAAAATATCAATACAAGGACTTATTTCGCTTGCCGATCATATTGTGGATGATAAACCTGAAAATACGCTGGATTATTATCTGCGAGCAGTCTCATCTTATATCGAACAGACCAATAATACGGCTTACGATCAAGCTTTAGAGTTACTTCGACGTTTAGAGAATATGCTGAAATCGCATCCTACTCAATTGGCGACATTTTATAGTCAGGTGGCGCAACTCGCTACCACGTACAAGCGTAAGCGTAATATGTTCGCTTTAATTCAGAAATATTATTCAAAATATATCTGATTCTGCGGAGGTGACAAGATCTGCGGTGTTGAGAAAATGGAACAAAGCCCGAAACCGAGTTACTACAAAACAAATTTAAATAACTCAATTTAGAAAACAACAAACAACGTCAAACAGCAGTAGGAAAAGGCGATGAGCTTAAAATTTACTGAAGCCAAACTCGAACAGGCCATTATTGAGCTATTGGGTGAGCAAGGCTACCCACACGTAGTGGGTGAACAAATAGCGCGTGAAGACAAAGAACAAGTACTCATCTTAGATGACTTACGCCGCTACCTTGCCAAGCAGTACCGAGGCGATGCTATAACCGAGAGCGAAATTGACACCATTGTTCGTATGATCTCAACGTTGCCTGCCAGTGATTTATACCATAGCAATAAAACCTTCTGCCAATGGCTAACCAATGGCTTTCTGTTTAAGCGTGAAGATCGCTCAAAGAAAGACCTCTATATTGAGTTAATCGACACAAGACATTTGGCACAAGCCTTACGCCTAATGTTTGTCCCGTTGCTAGAGAATAAATCTAAATCAGATAATACTGATAGAGAAGTTGCAGAGGGTAATGTTAGTTACTTAGAAACATATCGCCTAGACCCGACTGATACCAATATCTATAAAATCGTTAACCAGCTAGAGATTGAAGGTGTCGATGAACAAGTTCGAATCCCTGATGGCATCCTTTATGTGAACGGCTTACCGCTGGTGGTGTTTGAATTCAAAAGTGCCGTGCGAGAGAAAGACGCGACCATCTTTGATGCATGGAAGCAAATTTGCGTTCGTTATCGCCGTGATATTCCCAAGCTGTTCGTCTACAACGCGATGTGCATCATCAGCGATGGCGTGAACAACAAAATGGGCAACCTGTTTGCGCCGTATGAGTTTTTCTACGCGTGGCGCAAAGTAACGGGCAACGAGTCTACCGAAAAAGAGGGTATTAATTCCCTCTACACCATGATTGCCGGGTTGTTTAACCAAACTCGATTACTTGATGTAGTGAAGAACTTTGTCTTCTTCCCTGATACCTCTAAGAAAGAGATAAAAGTCTGTTGTCGTTACCCGCAGTACTACGCAGCGCGTAAGCTTTACTACAACATCGACAAAGAACGTAAGCCATACGGTAGTGGTAAAGGCGGTACTTACTTTGGTGCAACAGGGTGTGGTAAGAGCTTTACCATGCAGTTTCTATCTCGCCTATTGATGAAAAGCATCGATTTTGAAAGCCCGACCATTGTACTTATTACCGACCGCAACGATCTCGATGACCAGCTTTCTAAACAGTTCTGTAATGCCTCTGATTACATTGGTGATGAGATGGTGGTGCCAGTTAAAAGCCGTCAAGATTTAAGAGATAAGCTACAAGGCATCAAGAGTGGTGGTGTGTTCCTGACTACCATTCATAAGTTCACCGAAGACATCGAATTGCTTTCAGAGCGTACAAACATCATCTGTATTTCTGATGAAGCGCACCGTTCACAGGTCAACCTCGATAAGAAAGTGGTGATCAAATATCAAGATGGTGTAGCCGTCGATGTGAAAGAGACATACGGCTTTGCTAAGTATCTACACGACTCTCTGCCAAGCGCGACTTACGTTGGTTTCACCGGAACGCCGATAGATGCCACCCTTGATGTATTTGGTGATGCAGTAGACAGCTACACCATGACAGAATCGGTTAATGATGAAATTACGGTTCGTATTGTTTATGAAGGCCGAGCAGCCAAAGTCATTCTTGATAACAGCAAGCTTGAAGAGGTAGAGAAATACTACCAAGCGTGCGCAGAAGCTGGCACCAATGAACATCAGATAGAAGAGAGTAAGAAAGCTACTGCCAATATGAACGCGATTCTTGGCGACCCTGACCGTATTGAAGCTTTGGCGAAAGACTTTGTTGAACATTATGAAGGGCGAGTTAAAGAAGGTTCTACGATAAAGGGCAAGGCGATGTTTGTCTGTGCGAGTCGTGAAATCGCGTTTGATTTTTATAAGCAAGTCAAAATCTTAAGGCCAGAATGGTTTGAGGAAAAGCTATCAATTGATGGCGTCGAGCTGACTGATAAAGAGAAAGAAGAGTTAAAGCCACTTGCGATGGTGCAAATGGTGATGACGCGCGGTAAAGACGATGACCCTGATCAGTACAGCCTGCTAGGGACCAAGGAATATCGAAAATCGCTCGACCAGCAGTTTAAGAGTCCTAAGTCGAATTTCAAAATAGCCATTGTAGTCGACATGTGGTTAACAGGTTTTGACGTTCCTGAACTGGATACTATCTACATCGATAAGCCGTTGCAGAAACACAACCTGATTCAAACTATCTCACGTGTTAACCGTAAGTTTGAAGGCAAGGCGAAAGGGCTCGTTGTCGATTACATTGGTATCAAGTCACGTATGAATCAAGCCTTAGCAATGTATTCAAAGGCTGATGAGACTAACTTTGAAGATATTCGTTTTTCTGTCATTGAGGTGAAGAACCACCTCGATCTATTAAGACAGATGTTCCACAAGTTCGATACGTCAGGTTATTACACAGGAGAGCCGTGTAAGCAGCTGGAGTGCCTTAATCAGTCGGCAGAATACATCCTTCAAACCAAGAAAGGCGAAACCCGATTCATGGCTTTAGTGGGCCGTATGAAGGCGGCTTATGATGTTTGCTGTGGTAGTGAATTGTTATCTCAGCAAGAGCGTGACCAAATTCACTTCTATATCGCAGTGCGCTCTATCATCTTTAAGCTAACCAAAGGTGATGCACCAGACACGGCACAAATGAATAGACGTGTTCGTGAGTTAGTGGCAGAAGCACTTCGTGCCGATGGAGTAGAAGAGATCTTTACGATTGGTGATGAGCACGCCGAAGCTATCGATATTTTTGACGAAGATTACCTAGCTCGTATCAACAAGATTAAGCTGCCAAACACCAAGATTCAGTTGCTTCAAAAGCTGTTAGAGAAGGCGATAAGTGATTTTAAAAAGGTCAACCAGCTGCAAGGCATGAACTTCTCTAAGCGCTTCCAATCGCTGGTGGAGCAGTATAACGAACGCCGTGAAAATGATGTGTTGAATGGCGAGGAGTTCGATACCTTCTCTCAAGAAATGACGGACATTATCTTTGATATCGTGAAAGAAATGGGCTCGTTTGAAGACCTAGGTATCGACCTAGAAGAGAAAGCGTTCCTCGATATCTTGAACCACATGCGCAAGAAGTACGATTTCACTTACGACGATGACAAGATGCTCGAACTGGCGAAGGAAATGAAAACTACCGTAGACAATGTCGCCCAATATCCAGACTGGGCAGGGCGCGATGATATCAAAGCCAAGTTGAAAGTGGATTTAATCTTACTGCTACACAAATACGGCTTCCCACCAGTAGCCAATGATGATGTTTACAAAGGCGTGCTAGAGCAGGCTGAGAATTATAAGAAGAATAGTTAGGGGCAAGTGAATATGGTTAAAAAAATAGAAGTAGTAGCGGCCATTATTCAACATGAAGATAAAACTTTGTGTGTTCAGCGCGGTCCTTCAAAGTTAGCTTATATCCATGAGAAGTTTGAATTTCCCGGCGGGAAAGTGGAAGTAGGTGAGCAGAGAGAAGAAGCCATTAAAAGAGAGTTGAATGAAGAGCTGCATCTGAATATCGAACATGTAGATTATTTCATGACGGTTGAGCATGCTTACCCTGACTTTCATATCACGATGCACGCTTATTTATGTCCTGTCGAAAACCGAAAGATAGTACTTACTGAGCATATTCAAGCATTGTGGTTAAATCTCGATGAGCTAACTTCTTTAGATTGGGCTGCAGCTGATGTTCCCATCGTTGCAAAGTTGCAAGCAAACTGAAGAGGACCGTGAATGACTTATTGCTATGCAAATAGGATTGATGTCTTTCTTCAAGAACAAGAAGAAAACTGGTTGGCCAACATGTGTTCTGAGTTTTGTATTAACTTCCCTGGCTTAGAGCTCGGTGAACTTCAGAAACGAGCTTGGGTTGATTGTTTTCATCATCTTCAGAAAGAACTCTCCAAGCGTGCCCAATCTGATGGCTATGTTATTTTTGAGTATGCTCTACCAATGGAAGGAGGGCGTAGGCCTGATGTTCTGCTTCTAGTCGAAAATAAGCTATTCATTTTAGAATTCAAAATGAAGGATCGCTATCAGCGAGCGGATTATGATCAGCTGTGCGGCTATTATCGAGATCTCTGTAATTACCATCATGAAAGCGCCGAGCTAGAGGTGATTGCCGGTTTGGTTTTGACTCAATCCACCGGTAAATTAACGGATATCGAAAGTAATATCTCAATCCTATCTAGCGATAAACTCAAAGCCTTTCTTGATAAGTATTTAACGGGCGCTCCTACTAACACTGATTTAAAACAGTGGCTTGAATCGCCCTATGCACCATTACCTAATCTAGTAGATGCAGCGGTAGAGATATTTCAAAACAACCCAATAGAAGAACTAAAGAGTGCTAAGAGTGCAGGGATTTATGAAGCGCTTGATGAGTTGGATAAAGTTACTGCTTGGGTTGAGAGCGAAGGAAATAGAAATCGGGCGAGTGTATTAACCCTGGTTACTGGTGTTCCTGGAGCAGGGAAGACGTTGCTGGGTTTGGAGTTTGTACATCGGAACAAAAGAGGTCAGTTTCTATCTGGGAATGGCCCGCTGGTAGATGTCTTGCAATATGCTCTTGATGACAAAACGTTTGTTCGCGCGTTGAAAGACTTTAAACGCGAATACATGAAGCCACGTACAACCCCTCATACTAATTTGGTTGTTTTTGATGAAGCTCAGAGGATGTGGGACGAAAATAAAAACAAGAATTACCAAATGTCGGAGCCTTCTTGCATCATCAGGATCGCAGATAAAGATAAAGATAAAACGCCTTGTCACTATGTCGCTCTAGTTGGAGAGGGACAAGAGATTTATGTAGGTGAAGAGGTGGGTATTTCTCTTTGGTGTGATGCTTTGAAAAGTAGTGAAGAGCCTTGGATTGTTTTTTGCCCACCAGCGTTAGAGCATCATTTTCAATTCATGAGCAGTAATCGTGTTCGAGTAAACCCATTGCTAAATTTAGATCAGTCTTTACGAGCTCATAGCGCAAGTTTATATCCTAAGTGGGTGGAAGGTGTTTTGAATGATAAGCCGGATGTTGCGCTGGCTAAGCAGACGATTAAAGACGGTTTTAATATCTATCTAACCAGAGATTTGGAAAAAGCCAAAAGATACTGTCTCAATAGATATCAAAACACCAACAAGAAGTATGGCTTGTTAAGTTCGTCAGACAACATCAAGTATAACAAACAACCATTGGGCCCATGGTTCCATGATGACGTTCGTTCTTCGACATCGTGTTGTAGTTTCCAGCGCACAATTAGTGAGTTTGATTGCCAGGGGTTAGAGCTTGATATGCCAGTGCTAATCTGGGCGAAAGACTTTCTCTACAATGGCAGTGGCTGGGTTCTTCATAAAGGCAATAGAAATGTTCAAAACCCTTTTCAAATAAAGCTTAATAGTTACCGAGTACTGATGACAAGAGGTAGAGATGGCGTAGTGTTTTATTTCCCTCAAGAGGCACTGTTCGACCAAACTTACGAATATTTCTTAAGTGCAGGTGCACAATGCCTATAAAGGCAGCAATCATTCAATCAAAACTATAGTTGTGTTTATCAAAATCCTGTTAGAACAGGACAAAGCAAGAATAATAGTAAGGAAAGAGGCTAGGTATGGACGTTTCAAAGCGGTCAGTTGAGGATGCCGTAACTCAGTTGAAGCAAGATGGTTATTACGAAAAGGACTTTCATCACTTTGTTGAAATTGACGGCAATTTGTATCCAGCAAAAAGACTCTACAGTGTGATTTTTGATGTCCACCACAGTCAGTGTCATACGTCTGAAGCTGAGAGGTTTTTTGAAAAGCAAGGGTATAAATTAGTCAACAAAGACCCACTACAAACTATCCCTAATATTTGGAAAGTTTCCCATGGTTTCAACGAAATATCTGAAAGCGTATCCCAATGGCTAGACGAAAATAACTATCTAGCTGTACATAGCGAAACAGCAAAAAGTCAGGGCAGTCGTTTTATCAAGGAAGTCAAAGTTAGTGATATCGTAAGCCTTTCTCGCAGCGGTTATTTAAAGGCCTTGGTACGAGTCACTGGAGAGGCTATGTTCGATGATGAATCTCCTTTAGATCATGGTTGGAGGTTTCGAAAGTATGAGTTAGTCCGTTCTTTGTCAGAGTTACAAAAGTACGCAGGCCCAAGTAAAGGTTGGGCCCCAAGCTATAACAGTACTCTTGCAAAGGTATACCAGCAAAAACAAGACCTAAAGCTATTTGAAGAGAGCATTCTGCAACCATACTACTCGATGAGTTTAGATGAACTGAGAGTTAAGCATGATAGTGAGAAGGAAAGCCAAATGAACCATGAATATAGTAGTCACAGTATCATCTCTCCGCTTAACCAAATTTTGTATGGGCCGCCAGGCACTGGTAAAACCTATCATACTATTGAAGCCGCAGTTCAAGCCGCTGATCCTGACTTTTACGCCAGCATAAACATTGATCCTGAAACCGGTGTATCAGAAGAGCAAAGAGGCTCACTAACGAAAAAATACAAAGCACTGACTGCCGCTGGTCGAATTCGTTTTGTCACATTTCATCAAAGCTATGGGTATGAAGAGTTTGTGGAAGGACTCAGTGCTAAAACAGAAGGCGGTCAAATTTCTTACTATGAAAAAGAGGGTGTATTTAAGGCGCTCTGTGAAAAAGCTAAGGACTACCAAGAAACCAAAACCACGGATGAGAAAGATGATTTTGATACATTGTGGGGGCGTTTTTTAAATAGTTTATCTGAACTGGAAGAGGGCGTTCGAGTCGACACAGTTCGTACGTTTTTCATAGTGACTGATGTCGATAACAACACAATTCGCTTCGAAAAAGACAAAGGCGAATCAACTCATTCTTTGAGTGTAAAAACCTTAAAAGACATCTTTCATGGTGCTCGAGTGATTAATGGAGGATTGAACCCTTACTATTCTGCTTTGATCAAGCATTTAGAAAAGCTTGCGCATAGTAAGCGCGAAGTCAAAACAGAACGCCAAAACTATGTATTAGTTATCGATGAGATCAATCGAGGTAATATCTCAAAAATTTTTGGTGAACTGATTACCTTGATTGAACCTTCTAAGCGCAAAGGTGCGCAGGAGCCGCTAGAAGTCACCCTACCTTATTCTGGTGATACTTTCTCAGTACCAGATAACTTATATATCATTGGCACTATGAACACGGCAGACCGTTCATTGGCAATGATGGACACTGCATTACGTCGTCGTTTTGATTTTAAAGAGATGATGCCAAACCCCAAGCTTTTTGCTGATAAAGAAGTTAAGGGCATCAATTTATCTAAATTGCTAGAAACACTAAATAAGCGAATTGAAGTTCTCTATGATCGTGAGCATACGCTCGGTCATGCTTTCTTGTTCCCTGTTTTCAATGAGGTTGATGAAGGCAAGGCGTTTATCGAGCTACAGTCAGCATTTGAGAACAAGATAATCCCACTATTGGAAGAGTATTTTTATGAAGATTGGAGCAAGATTCGTTTAGTCCTCGGTGACAGTTTGAAACAAGACGAGGGATTACAATTTTTGCAAAGAACAGAAGACTTCTACAGTGAGTTATTTGGCCCTGAACATGGATTAGAGTTGTATGAGGATTGCAAAGTGACATACTCATTCAAGCCTTTTGGTGAAGGGACTGTTTGGCAAAACCCGGCAGCGTTCAAAGCTATTTACGCAAAAGATAGCGAGTAAGGCTAGTGAAAGCCAAACAAGAAATTACTCTCTTTGAGTATGACTGTTTAGTGAGTGAAGATGTGCTGAAAGATCAGACTGCATCTTCACACGTTCAAGCTATCTCTATATCAGCTTATCAATATCTCAAGCAGCTTTGCTTAAGTAATGAGAATGAAAGAAATCTTCTTCAATTACGTCGTCGAAATGGTATGGAAGTTCTGCAAGTTCAAAACTATGCAGGAGTTATGTTCACGCCAGATAAAACGCAAATTGAAATCTTGCCTAAAATCGGAAAAGGCTTCACAGATGAAGGTAGTGACAACAACTATGATGACGCTTATGTGAAAGCTCGGCACACACTACTAGTAATGTTACGTGCGTTGAAAGGTTTATCACATATTCAAACCTCGAATGCTAATATTACTCGCCAAAGAATGCCGTTGTTAGAGGTATTTATAGGCCAGTTCTTACAGTCGGTGAACACGCTCCTAAAACGTGGCTTAAGAAGCGACTATGTACGTAGGGAAGACAATTTAGGTTTCTTAAAGGGGAAGCTGAATGTAGGAAAACAAGTTAGGCATAACTCCATTAGTAAGCATAAATTTTACTGTGAGTACGATGAGTTCTTACTCGATCGTCCCGTAAACCGGTTAATGCATAGTGCTCTAAAACGAGTGAAAGGCTATACGCGGAGTGCAGAAAATCAGAAGTTGTTACAAGAGCTAGACTTTGTATTTAATGAAATACCAGAGAGTAAGGACTACAGCGTTGATTTTTCGAAAGTCAGGCTTGATAGAGGGATGAGTTACTACCAAATACCTTTAGACTGGTGTCGACTAATCTTAGAAGGCTTTTCTCCACAAACGATGAAAGGTGGTGCTAACGCAGCTTCTCTTTTATTCCCTATGGAGAAGGTATTTGAAGACTACGTTGCTAAAGTTTTAAAAGAACAACTAGCGGTCAGTCATCCTAAGCTCAGTGTTAGTACACAAGTTACTGGTGAGTACCTTGCCCGTTATGACGGTAGAAACAAATTCAGTTTACGCCCAGATTTGATTATTAAGGAAGGGAGCTCCAATCAAGTCGTGCTCGATACGAAGTGGAAGCTTCTCAATACCAAGTTAAGTAATTCAAATATCTCCCAATCGGATATTTACCAACTGTTTGCTTATGCAAAAAAATACCTTGCGGATGATGAAAGTGGTCAGGATGTGGTGCTGATTTACCCTAGCCAAGACAACTTTGATGAAGCACTGCATTTCCCCTTTGAGTTGGGAGGTGGGCATCAGCTTTGGGTCGTACCATTCGATATATCAGAGAAGAAACATACGGGCATCAGATGGCCACTAGATTTCAATTTTACCTCTAGAGCGGAAGTCTCTCAAAGGTCACCTAACTAATGTGGTTCCTTGAAGTCACAAAGGTATACATTTTCGCGAGTAATTATAAATAAGGCATACCAATGAGATTTCTTAAAAGTATCCGCCCCATGAACCCACGGGGCGACTTGTCAGTGTTTGAAGTTCCAAGGCAGGAGTGCGTCGATATCAGGCTCAGCTTTCGCCAGCTCTTTCATGCACTTGACCATGTAGTCGTAGAGGATAAGACCGTTGGCTTTCGCGGTCTCGATGATGCTGTAAAGCATCGCGCTCGCATCAGCACCGTTTGGTGTGTTAGAGAACAGCCAGTTCTTCCTGCCAATGACCAGTGGTTTAATTGCGCGTTCAGCGCGATTATTATCAATAGATAAGTGACCATCGTCGATATAACGAATAAGCTTTGACCACTGCCCAAGCGTGTATTTTATCGCTTTGCCTAGTGGGCTAGAGCCTATCACCTTCTGGGTTGTCATCCATTGGTAAAGCTCATCCAGTATCGGCTTTGCAAGCGCTTGACGCTCTGCTTTTTGCTCTTCGGCAGGCGCACCTTTTAAGCGTGATTCTATCCCGTAGAGTTTTTGGATTTTAGCCAGCGCCTTATCAGCCTTGCCCGATTTACCTTTCCCTTGAAGCTTTTTAGCATCCATGAACTTGCGACGAGCATGCGCTAAGCACCCTACATTGGTGACGTGAT
>NZ_JBFSSD010000068.1:0-21519 GCF_041466145.1 Vibrio sp. 10N.239.312.D08
TTTGGCGACTAAACCATATCACTTACTACCGTTTTTGTTTTTAGTTCCCGCTAATGCGCGATGAACCTTATTTGTTTCGACCTAGTGAGTCAGAAACAGATAAACGGCTCTTTTATTGAGTGGGTGCTGGATTCGAAATCTAGCTCACGAAACCTTAGAGATTGAGTCTACTCAGTGATCTCTTGCAGCACTTCTCCGATTGACCCGCTTGGTTGGGTGATACCCAGTTTGTTCGAAAGCGTTGGCGCAATGTCATATGGCGTCACTGGTCGCGATACCTTCTTAGCTTCAACGTCGTAGCCTGCAAAGATCACAGGCACATGAGTGTCGTATTTCCACGGAGAACCATGTGTAGAGGCAATTTGGAGGCCTTCCATGTCGTTAATGTAGCTGCGCGGTGCAAATACTACGTACACGTCGCCAGAACGAGCAGGGTGGTAGTTGTTTTTAATTAGCTGCATCACATGCGTATCCGGTACTCGGTTAGCCGCAATGTCACTACTTGATACAGCAAACGCAACACCTTTCACTTTTGCAATTTCATCCGCAATAGCTTCTTGGACCTTAGCCAGATCAAGCTTCTTCTCAGCGATCAGATCATGATTCAGATAGATGTAAGGTTGTGCGTACAAGCGAATCGCGTCTTTGGTTAAACCAAATTCATCCTTCAATCGTTTCTCAACACCACTCGAGAGTAGTGTGTCTTTATTGAAGTATTGAGCTTGATTGAAACCAAGCGCATTTGCCGCAGGTGAAGATTCAGGTACACCGTGGTCGGCAGACAGCACAATCAATGTGTTTTCTAGCCCGACTTGGTTATCCACGGTTTTGAAAAGCTTAGCGAGAGTCTTATCAAGTCGGATAAGGTTGTCTTCTGTTTCTAGGCTTTCAGGGCCGTAAAGGTGCACCACGTAGTCATTTGATGAGAAACTCACTGACAGATAATCGGTCACGTCGCCTTGGCCAAGCTTCTCTTGCATCAACAAGGTGCTAGCGAAGTTTTCCGTGATTTCGTCACCAGCAGGGCTGACGGTTAGCGTTGTGCTGTAGTACTTGTAACTTGCCGGGCCATAAGGATGAGGGAAGGTGCGTTGGAAGTCACCGAGTTTCACTTTGTGTTCGGTATCGTGTTCTTGCAACGTGTACTTATCACGCGGTAATGAGAGCTCCCATTTCTGTTTGGAATACTGAGCAGCAATCGCTTTCTCGTTCCAGCGTGATACCCAATCTGGATACTCGTCATAGTAATAGTTACTGGTGACAAACTCCGATTGTGCTTTGGAGAACCAGAAGGCTTTACCACTGTGTCCTGCCAATGAGATTGCGCCGCGGTCTTTCACTGATAAACCGAATACTTTTGATTTGCCACTATTGGAAATCGTCAGTTCGTCACCAAACGTGGTGGAGAGTATTGGCTCTGGAGAGCGGCCATCGCCTTGTGCTGTCTTCTGCGTTGGGTCGATCTCTGTTGCTTTATCGACACCTGCACCAGAGGTCAGCATTTGGTAGTTACCGTCTTCTACGTTATACACCAAACGTTCTTCGCTACGGTCATACCAAACGTTACCTACCATGCCGTGTACGCTCGGTGGAGCACCTGTTGCAAGCGACACATGGCCCACGATCGTTTCCGTGTTGCCATGTTGGTAGTTTGCGTTGGTGTAGTAGGTACCATCATCCATTAAGTACCGGAAACCGCCTTCACCGAAGTTGTGCTTATATCGTTCGATTAGATCTGCGCGCAGGCCATCTACCGTGATTTGAAGGACTAGATTTGGCTTTTCCGCAGCTGAAGCTGGGAGAGCGCAGAGTAACGCGAGGGTTAGTCCTGAAAGCTTGGTGTATTGCATAGAGTTTCCTTATTCACTGTTGCCGCTGAGTTCTAATGTTTGGTCAGGTTTCCAACGTTTGGCCAGATTTGTAACGTGTGTGCATTGCGAATCGTATTTTTAGTATTGTTGGTGACGATTAGTGAACCATAACCTTCGGCATCTTTAGTTAGTTCGCTTCGTTAGCTAGTTCACATCCTTAACTAAACGAAGCCCCATATCTGACATAGTGATCGATTGGCTTGCGAAGTCACGACGGTAACTTTCAGATTCATTTTCGTCATAAGCAAAGCTGCCACCGCGAACCGATTTGTGTGATAAACCGACGTCGCTGTGTTTTGCGTTGTTAGGGTTGTCTGTTGGACCGAATCGGTAGAAGGTGTCATCGAAGGCATCGATAACAAACTCGCCCACGTTTCCTGTCATGTCATATAAGCCTAGTTCATTTGGTTTCTTTAGCCCGACTGGATGTGCGCTATTTTTAGAATTTGCTGAGTACCACGCAACATCATCTAAGTTATTGGAACCACTGTAAGTATAGCCTTTACTTTTATTGCCACCTTTGGCTGCAAATTCCCATTCAGCTTCAGTAGGCAGACGGTATTCTTCACCCGTTAATTCATTCAACTGCTCAACAAAATAGTTTGCTTGCTGCCAACTAAGGTTATTGACCGGAACTTGTGGGTTTTGGAAATAACTGAGAGATGAACCCATCACCGATTCGAACAATTCTTGAGTCACCTCGAACTTCGCAATATAGAAACTATCTACAGTTACATTACGTGCAGGACGCTCTGCTTTGGTCGCTTCTGGACCGTTCGACCCCATGGTGAATGTGCCGCCTTCAACCAACACCATCTCTTGGTCAATTTGTTGGGCGATGGGGTGTGTAGGCACGCTTGCACAGCCACTCAGAAGGATAGTCATGGTGACGCTGCTAATTGTTGCTAACTGTTTGTAATTAAGAAATTTCATCACGTGCCTCAGATGTTCGAAATAGGGTCTAATTCTAACGTTTAAGGTCATTCCTATTGGTTATAAAGGGTATAACATGTCACCTGTTCGAATAGGAATTATGATGGGTCCAGAATACTAAAATAGGTAGGTA
Organism: Vibrio sp. 10N.239.312.D08; assembly: GCF_041466145.1. Taxonomy (NCBI): domain Bacteria; kingdom Pseudomonadati; phylum Pseudomonadota; class Gammaproteobacteria; order Vibrionales; family Vibrionaceae; genus Vibrio; species Vibrio sp. 10N.239.312.D08. Next base: position 2,938 of record NZ_JBFSSD010000068.1, read on the forward strand.
AATCATGCATATTACTCAAGGTCCACAATATAACGGTAAAGCGTCTAAGCGCTTGCATGTCATGGCTAAGCCGATTGGCGCAGCATGCAACATTGACTGTAAATATTGTTACTACCTAAGTAAGCAAGATTTGTTGGAGTACAAGAAAGGCAGTTCTCCAAGAATGGATGATGAGACGTTAGAAACCTACATCCGACAATACATCGAAGGTCAAAACACGCCAGAAATTATCTTCTCATGGCAGGGCGGTGAACCGACAATGCTTGGTTTGGCCTATTTTGAACGTGTGGTTGAACTACAGAAGAAGTACCAACCTGAAGGTGTATTGATTTCAAACGACTTACAAACCAATGGCACCTTGCTGAATGATGATTGGGCGGAGTTTCTTGTGAAGAACAACTTCCTGATCGGTTTGAGTATTGATGGTCCCGAAATGCTGCACAATGCCTATCGTGTTAACAGAGCTGGCCGTGGCACATTCAAACAAGTGATGGCGGCTGTGGAGCTGCTGCACAAACACCAAGTGAAGTTCGCAACGCTTACCTGTGTGAATAACCTCACCAGTCAAAATGCACTTGAGGTCTATCGCTTCCTACGTGATGTTGTGAAGTCACCGCAAATGCAGTTTATTCCTATCGTTGAACAGAAAACGTTCCGAACGGTTGCACCACAAACATCCCAAGTAAGCGAGCAGCTTAAGCAAGGCGACAAACGCCTGATCCCCGGCCATAAAGATTCAATCATGGAATCGTGGTGTGTGTCGGACTTGGCTTGGGGTAACTTCTTGATTTCTGTGTTTGACGAGTGGGCCAAGAACGACATCGGCAAGGTGTTTGTTCAGTATTTTGAAGCGAACGTAGAAACATGGATTGGGCGTCCGAACCCACTGTGTACCTTGAATGAGATATGCGGAAAGGGCTTGGCAATGGAGCCAAATGGCGACGTATTTTCATGCGACCATTATGTTTACCCTGAATACAAGATTGGCAATATTCATCACGAGAAACTTGATGATTTGGCGTACAGCGCACCACAGCAAAAGTTTGGTTTTGCTAAATCCCGTACACTGACCAGTCAATGTCAGCAGTGTGATTACAAGTTCGCTTGTCATGGTGAGTGCCCTAAGAACCGCTTTATCAAAACTCGTGTAGGTGAACCGGGTTTGAACTACTTATGTGCTGGTTGGCATAAGTTCTTTTCTCACGTCGATAAGTCGATGGCGTACATCGCTCGCGCGATGGGGCATCCGGTTGCTCATGGTAAATTCAGCGACTCAGTATTGATGGCGCATCGAGCAAAACAGGCGCAACAAGCTACGTTCGAGACCAAGTTTTAACTCGTTCTTTGGATCAACAGGTCCAAGAAAAATTTAATCAGATACGAGTCTAAGGACAGGCTAAGTTCTCCAGTTTAAGGTAATACTATGATGAAGAAGAGTTTAGCGACGGCTGTTGCTTTATTGATTTCAACGTCCGCATTAATTTCAACGTCTGCGATGGCTGCGAATAGCGTTCAACAAACGGTTGACGCGCCAGCACAAAATATCAATCAAGTGCTTGAAATGACGGACACTCAAACCCGCATTCAACAGTTGTCTTACATGGCACAAGATCAGAATCAATCTGTTGAAAATCGTACTGGTGCACTGCAAGAGCTTGCTTCATATCCAAGCCAAAATGCGCTGGTGGCGGTGGCAAGAGGCTTAAAAGATCAAAACCCTGAAGTTCGTGAAGCGGCGGTTATCGGTTCTGAACCTTACCAACTTGAACATCGCTGGGCGTTAGTTTCACCCTTGCTAAAAGACAGCGATACCATGGTTCGCCATACGGCAACGTCAAACCTAGTCCGTGACTTCAATGCATTGGATGACGAGCAGAAAGCACAAATTGAACCACCAGTCATAGAGCTTATTAGCTTCTTGGAAACGCAAGAATCTGAAAAGTACCAATTACTGTTTGCTGATGTGCTTCGTTGGCACAATGACTGGGATAAGGCGGAAACGGTTTATCTAGAGCTGATCAATACGCATCCAAAAGAAGCGCAAGTTTGGTTGAGCTACGCAGATAATTTTCGAGCTCAGAACAAAGATAAGCAAGCAGTCGAAGTATTAGATCGTGGTTTGGAGAGCGTGCCAAACAACGCCGCTCTGCATTATTCGAAATCGTTGACTCTGGTTCGCCTTGAAGACAAAACTGCGGCAGCCAAAGAGATTGAAGTGGCTGCGAAGCTAGCGAAAGATAACAGCTACTACTGGTACCTAAATGGGGTATTACAAGAAGAGTTGGATATCGACAAGTCGACTAAATCGTTCGAGAAAGCATATTTGATCTCTGGTTCTCCAGAGCAGCTATACGCGGTATGCGATATCTATGTGCGCTACGGAAATGAAAAGACCGATGATTGCTTAGGTGAGCTAGGTAAAGTAGCTCCTGACTATGTTATTGATCAGTTGAAAGATAAACGAGTAGCGCCAAGCTCATAATCTTTAGATGGGTTAATGGTAAGCTGATAAACCGTTATTGAGAAAGCCAGTCGAATATTCGACTGGCTTTTTTGGATCTTAATTGCTGCAAGTGACCATCGATTTGAATTCGAGCTAAAAAACAAAACTCAACATGATGGTGTAGAGCAATGCATCTTTATCGGTTTTAGGGGCGTCAATAAAGGCACCGTTTGACCTACGAGCTTCGAAGAATTGCATTTCACCATTGATAGATATATTTGACATCAAGTCGTAATCTACACCAACTAAGTAGCTACTCCCTTCTAAGTGCTCATTGGCGTTAAATTGCGCGCCGTATACTACGTAAGGTGTGAATACTCCTAAATGGTAACCTAGGCTGGCGTACATGGATGAAGAAACGTCACTGATTTGACCTTCGCTCGCCAATACCGCTTGGCCAAATTCATATTCAGCGCCTAGCGACCAAAGTTGGATGTGTTGGTTGTCTGCTGTTGGAAGCGTGCCAACGTTTTCAATTTTTGTCGTTTGATCGAAATTTGAATCAAGGAAAGATAAGTTCCAACGATAGTTATCACCACTTAATTGAAGGTTTGCACCGAACATTCGGTTGGTTTCAAATTCCAGTTTTGTAGTCGAGTTGAAATCTACGTCATTTTTATCTTTTATGCCGATAAACGGAGTAAGTAAAAGAGTAGCTTCGTCACTGACATCATGAGTCCAGCTCACTTTTATACCGTTGAAAGCTGTGACTCCGAGAACGCTGTTATACACCTCTGTCGGTGGCCTTGCTGTCATATAGGCTTGGCCCACATAGTAGTACTCAGAGGCAAGGAATAATGGTAGTCGTAATCGACCAATGCTGACATCAAAGTCATTAAATTCATAACCTAAGTAAGCCCACTCTAGCTGCGGCTCACTCCAATCATATTGGGGTGGCTTAACAACTTGCACGGAAGCTTTGAATGAGTTGTAGAAGTAATCGAGTTGAACACCAAATGTGGTATCACAGTCGTAACAGCTCTCATCAGTAAAACCGCGGTTGATGATTAATGGATTATCGTTATCCGATGTTGCCCAAGACGTTGAGCCAAAGCCACTCAAGGATAAATTATCGGTAAGTTCGATATTCGCAAAAGCCGGAGAGGCCATTGAAGCACATAACACTGACGTAATTATTCTTTTCATATTATTTCTCCGAACTTATAACGTAGAGAACGTTGGCATTTTGAGGAACCGAAGAGAGTGGGGAGTAACCAATACGGTTTGGTTTGTCATCAAGCCAGTCGACTAAGCTGTCGGTTGACGCCGTTTTGATTTCTCTTGGATAACGCGCTTTTCCTGAAAAAGATAAACCAGCCCAGTGTGCATTCATTTGAGCGGCATTTTTTCCAAGCAAAAGCTGATAAAAGTCCTCTCTTTCGGCACTGTTCTCAGGCCAATCAGACAGTTCAACACGTTTGCCATTGAGGTGCTTAGTTTTCCCTCTATAGAGCTTTCGCGCTTTGTTTATTGATATCTCTTCAAATCCGGAGTCTAAAGAAAATATGGCATAATCTTCAGCGGCATGAGCGGGGCTGAGAAGAAGTAAGCTTCCTAACAACCCTATCACTGCGGGTAGCAGCGCTCTGCACGAGAGTGTTTTAATTGTTTTGATCCAATCCATTGGTTTCTCCTAACAAGTCGCACTTTCTATTTGGTGGAACAGTTTTTCTTTTCTTACGGGCTTCGCTACGTATCCATCCATTCCGGAATCAAAGCACTTTTGAATATCATCATCGATAACACTGGCGGTTAACGCGATAATAGGAGTTTTGCTTAAGCCTTGGTTTTTCTCGTGTTCTCGAATCTCCTTAGTTGCCGTGAAACCGTCCATAACAGGCATCATGCAATCCATCAAAATAATGTCGAAGCTACTGTCGTTCTGGTACATATCAACGGCAATTTGTCCGTTGTCTGCAATTTCAAAGGCATATCCGGCCTTCTTCAGCATGATAGAAGCTACTTTTTGATTGACGCGGTTGTCTTCGACTAGCAAGATTCTCTCTGATTTGCTCGGAATTGCGTTTTGTTCCGCTTCTTCAGGCAAAGTACGTTTGGTCGCAGCCCCGTTGATAATTGGAGTGACAGTTGCAGGTTGTTTCTTAGGTTGAGCTTTATAGGAAGCTGGTAGTGGCATAGCTTCTACCGCGGTGAGTACTTTCTCTTTAAGCATTTCGAACTTGAATGGTTTTGGTACATAGTCATCCATACCAACGTCGAAACACCTCTGAATATCGTCATCGATGACACTGGCGGTCAATGCAATGATAGGGATGCGTCGCGTCGCTTCCGTTTCTTTTTCAATTCTTCGGATGTTGCTTGTTGCATCAAAGCCATCCATAACCGGCATCATGCAGTCCATGAGTATCGCCGCGTAATGAGGATTAGCGGTGAACATGTCCACAGCTTCTTGACCATTATTAGCGAACTCGAATTCAAAACCACTTTTACCGACATGAAGACCAGCAATTTTTTGGTTGATCTTGTTGTCTTCAACGATGAGGATTTTGTGTTGGATCTCGACTGATGTCTGGCTTGCTTCTGATAGTTCCGCCAAACCTCGAGTATCACAAAGCTCAATAGCTTTAATTAAACGCAAGCCGAGTAGGGGCTGTGCGACTTGTGCAGTAACGCTGTCACCAAGATCCGCTGGCTCACTTAAGAAGGAACGTATCAAACAGATAGTGATGCCATTTTGGTGGAGCTTAGCTAAGTTATCTGCGTGGGTATTAGCTAGGAATGCATCATCTTCAGCGAAAACGACAGTAATCGGTTTATTGTGTTTCTGAGTCGCGAGTTGTTCGGTCATCGCGGAAGTGTTATTCGTTCGCTGAGTTACCTTTAAGCCATAAAGGTTAAGGTCGGACTCTATTCGCTCGGAGAGCATGTTTTCGTTACCCAGCACATAAATATCAGCGGTTGCCGTGCTTGGTTTAGGTAGCATCAAGTCAACAGGCAATACCAAGTCGAAGTAGAAACAGCTTCCTTCACCTTTGACGGAGTCGAGTTGAATTTGACCACCCATCAGCTCTACCAACTGTGTACTGATGGCGAGGCCAAGACCAGTACCGCCAAATTGACGTGTAGTTGAGTCATCTTCTTGAGCAAAGGGCTCGAATATTTGTTTCTGTTGTTGCTTGCCGATACCAATACCTGTGTCGCGAACGGCAAATCGAATGGTGACATTATCGTCAGATTGTTCGAGCGTTTGGATTGATAATGTGACGCCACCTTCTGCCGTAAACTTCACTGCATTCGACATAAAGTTCATTAGGATTTGTCTTAAGCGGTGATCGTCGATCATCACGCGAGCTGGTGTGTCTGGGCTGATATCAACGTTAACCGATATTTTTTGTTCTTTCGCTTTGGGTGCCACAATAGAGGCGATGTCGTATATCGACTCTCTAATCGATGCAGAATGCGGGCTGATTAATAGCATGCCAGACTCAATTTTAGAGAAGTCTAAGATATCGTTGATTAAGCTAAGTAGCAGTTGGGATGAAGTTTCGATCGTATCAACATAGTCACGTTGTGTCGGTGTAAGCGGCGTATCTGCGAGGATTTCCGAAATACCAATAACACCATTGAGCGGGGTGCGAATTTCATGAGACATGTTGGCCAAGAAGCTACTTTTTGCTTTGCTGGCTTGTATTGCGTTGTCTTTCGCGTGTTCGGCATCCTCTTTGGCTCTCTCTGCGTCTTCTTTTGCTACCGTCAATCTCTCTTTCGCGAGCTCTCGTTCGATGGTCAATCGTTCAACTTGCTGAGCAAACAGACTGAGTTCATCTTTACCTTGGATTAATTTATCTAAAGAAGGGCGCGTGTCATCATTTTCGCTTTTTAAGAAAGCTAACACCAAATTAAGGTTGTTAGTGACTTGTCTCGCCAAGCTAAGAGTTAAACCCATAACAATCGCTGCCAGCAAAGCGACGATTGAAATAAACAGGGTTCGTTGTATTTGCGCGTCATAGATGGCTTGCTCAACTTCTTGTTGAAACTCTTGCTTGATTACGCCGCCAAGGCTTTGTAATAAGTTGAGCCGTGCGCTCATCGCTTCTAAGCCGACAGACACTTCTTGTGGCGTCAGTTGGCTGATTGTATTTAGGTCGAGTAGCGCGCTTCTTATCTCTTGGCTTTGAGCAAACACATCATTTCGAAACACTTCAACCATCAAAGAAACTTGATGTTCGTTGGCGTTCAATGAAACAAAGCGCTCTAAGAACAATTGCTGTCTTTCACTCAAGGTTTTGATCTGTTCGGCGAGTTCTGGGTCGTACTCTTGGCTGATTTGGAAGATCTCAATCAGTGAACTACCAAGCTTGAACTCTTCGTTCGACCAAAACATCAACCACTCAAGTTGTTGAAGGGCAGTGAGGTGCTGTTGAATTTCACGTTTAGTGTTTTCAAAAGGGACTTTCTCTACTTCAAGTAACAGTTGCTTGTATAAATCGCTCTGCCATTCGAGGGCATCCAATTTATCGTAAGTGTCAGTCACTTGCATCGTCGATAAGGTCGCTTCGCTGAAATCGGCAACAAGTTGATTCATTTCATCAGATGCGTCTAAAAAAATGATGGGAGACAGGTTTTTAAGTTCTGCCTTTACTTGGTTGCTTTGAGTAGCAAACTCTTCAGGGCTAGAGGCTAAGGTACTTCTATACAAAATAGAAATATCTTGAAGATAGACAGATAACTGATTGGTTCGTTCAAAATCGGTTAACTGAGTCGTTAATATATAAGCCTGTCTACCTGCTAGGAAGAGTAATAATGAAATGGGAAGTAGAACTAAGCCAAAGAGTTTATGTTTGACTGAAAGGTTATTCCAAACCGTAATCGCCATATAAGGATCCATCCAACTGTCGTTATATAAAAACAGTAGAATAAAAATGCCGATATGGAAACTTTGAAACGGTAAATTTTACGTAAGTGTGGGAGAGGTATAAGTTCTTGTGATTCCAGAGCTTATTTTGAAATGCGTTCTTTTATTAGTAATTTATAGCGTTTGGCAGTTTGTTTAATTTTATGCTTATTGATGAATCACTTAAAAAGCTTACTAATGAGGACGATTGTTATCGAGGCTTAATTCGAAAAGAAGTTGCTCTAATACGGTTTTTGCAGAGGGTTCTAATGTCCAAATACCGAGCATTCTGTTAAGTGCGGCGCGATACACTCTGTTTTTTAGTAGGAAGGCGAGTGTGCTCGTATCATTGCTGAATACGTGCATTTGTACGATGGTGAGCTCTGCTTTGTTCTCAATGTCTATTTTCTGAAGATTGAAAGCGGGTAGGAAGGCAGACTCATACCAAACCTCAACGATCTCTCGAAGCTCCATCTCTTCTTCAGGTACATCGCACTCCTGAAGTTGGTGGTTTTCAGGAATTGCGGATAAGTAAGCTACATCAAGCTTGTCTGCAACGAATGTGTACATATTCTTCCTTGTTACCTGTGGTATTGGGGCGAATCATCCCTCTCGCTTATGAATTTGTCAATTATATCCATTTCCCTAAATAGCGAATTGTGATTAAGCGTTGAGGTTTTAGCTTAAGCTGTTTAAGTATTTGTCTGTTAAGCCAAAATATTTCAAATTTCCATCCGGCTCTAACACTAAACTCATGTTTGATGTTGCGATCAAACCAGGGTCGTTAGTCGAAAAAATCACGGTCTTATTCAACAATTTATCGGAGAACAGGCGATTAAAGTATTGAGCGTTTTCTTGCTCTGCACCGTTGAACGGTTCATCAATGATAATCAGAGATTGCTCACAGTTACCTAGGCCAAGTACCAGACGCAGTTTTTGTTGAATTCCATTCGGAAGACTTTTGCATTTATCCACGCTTAACTGAGTAGCCAAGCCTTCCGGAAGCCATTCATCTAATTCGAAGAAGCTGATCATCTCTTGCATCTTGTCTGTTGGAATCAGTCCGTTGTGTAAAATGAAGTTGGTCTCAAGTGAGCCTTCAAAAATATGCAAATTGAAAGGGATGTAGTTAATCGACGTGCGATAACGGTAGCTATTGAACTGTTTAATGTTGTAACCATCGACAGATACAGCGCCTTGATAGCGGTCTTCTAACCCAGCAATGATTGAAATTAAGGTGGTTTTACCGCAGCCCGTAGGGCCACAAATGACCACTTTGGCACTGGGTGGGATTTTGAACCCCAAGTTAGTTAAACCCGTTGCGGCTCCTGCATATCGGTGACTGACTCCGCTGCCCACAATGCTTCCTTGGAACAGGCGAATAGGTGGGCTTTTTTCTAAGGTCAATTTGTCGTCATTCATCGACATCAGGTTGTTTATCTGTGCTGATGAAGCCTTGATCGATTGGAACTTGGAAATTGAGTTATAGATACCCATGATTGGGCCTAACGCTTTCCAAACCAAAATAACGGTTGCGAGCATGGCACCCGCATCAGAAGTACCTTCCATCACGCCGATTACCGCGGTCACGATACTTGCTGTACCAATCACTTGAATCAAACTGCCACCAGCGGCCTGAATCTTACTGTTAGTCACGGCAACGTTCTCTGCATCGCTGGTGCTTTGCATATGCGATGCGCTGAATCGAGATTGAACGACACGAAGTAAAGGCAGGCCTTGGATAGTCTTGATACCACGAAGAATTTCATTCCATTGATACGAAACCATCGCATTGGCACGCGAACTTTTGGATGTGGCTTGCGAGTAGATATAGCGCGAGTAAATACAGAACACTAACATCAGTATTAAGCCGCCCATCACCACCAATGCCGCTGTACCAGACATCAGAGCAATGGCGATGATAAATACAATCACAAACGGCATATCAAAATAGCTAAGCGTTGATTCTGCGGTCACCAAGCGTCGGAAGGTATCGATATCTTTCAAACGCGCTAACTGAGAAGAGACCCCAGCTGTAGATGTCATCGCATAAGGTAGCCAAAGCAATTTAGATATAACGGCTTGCGAGATGTGCACGGCGAGGTCTTTACCGGAGGTCGCAATAATGTTGACCCGCATTTTCTTAAAAAAGTATTCAGAGAAGCCGACAATAATGGCGAATAAGGTTAACCAATAGAGTGTGGCTTCGGAGCTCGAAGTCAGTGCGAAGTTATATACACTCATAATAAAGAATGGCTGCAATGCACCGAGAATACTGATGACGAAGCTCAGAATGATCAGGCTTTTAAGTTCATTGTTATAACGATAGAAAGCGTATTTAATCCAATTACTTCTGTCTTGCGATTCCGGAGGTGGTTCGCGGAACAGACGAGAATATTCGCTAATCGCAATCAGCAAACAGGGCTTTTTGCACATTGGGTATTCAATGGTGTTGTTGTTCGTGTAATCAAACAGCAGCAACTTTCCATCTTTGGTGCCTAAGAAAATCGCACTTAGATTCTCTATTTCAATAAAGCATGGGTGTGGGTGCTTATCGATATTCTCGAGTGTCTTTAGTTTAGTAACATCACAGCGATATCCAAGGCGCTCTATGGTTGCTGTAAAGCTGTCGCCATCTTTGGGTTTTGGAATAAAAGCATCGCTGAGTATTGCGGGTGTGCCTTCCCATTCGAGTGCTATCAGGGTGTAGGCCAAACCACGAATAAGTGGCGATTGACTGTAACGTTCGTCGTATCCACTAGATTCAAAATCCAAGACACGTTGCGGCACATTATTGAAGTCAACTAGGATACTCATTGGTCACCTCCGGTAAGTTTTACGCGTTTGAGGCGGTGATTAAGTTTGTCCATTTTATTGCTGGCGATGATCAATATTTTGTCATTGGCGCGATAAGCCGTACTGGTGAGAACGACTCTCGCAAATTCCTCATCAAAGACACAATCGATGTCATCGAATATCAATACACGCTTACTGGCGAGCAGGGCACGAACTAATAATAAGGCGTAGCCAACTTGGCGAGAGAATGGGTTACGCATATGGCCTTTGAGTTCTGTATAAAACCCGGCAGGAAGCCCATCAATTTGCGCTTTGATGTTCATGGTTTCACACAGTGCAAACGCCGTGTTATTCAAGCTTGGGCGGAAACAGGTCAGGTTATCGATAATCGTCCCTTCTACGAACGAACTGGTCTTATCAACCATCAGAACACTGTTACGCCAAACGTTGTAATTGACGTCATCCAAAGGCGTGTCGTTAATCATGATATCGAGTTTGCTATCACTGTTCTGACGCGTAATACAGTTAGCGAGGTGGGTCTTACCTGAACCACTTTTCCCTGTCAGCAAATAGGCTTGTCCGAGTTCGAACTCGATACGCTGCTTTTCAGAATACTTAACCGAAATACGTTCAACTTCTGTTGTTTCATGTTGGTGTTCAACAGAGGCGGCCAATTCAAGGAGGTCAGCGATACGTTGGATATGGAGTTTGTTTAACTCCCAGCGGCTCGCGGTTCTCATTACCTGTTGATATGGCGCAAAGTAACGGTTGGTTAGCATGATGATCGCGGCCATGATGCCTTGACTCGATTCCATATTGATTACGGCAGTCGCCAAGACCACAACAACGCAAGCAATGGATAGCTGTTGGATGAGCGCCAAAATCAAGCCAAAGTTCGACTCGATTTGCTCATATTTGATGTTCTCCACTTCACGCTCTTCGACCATTTGTGTCATCAGGCTTTCAACGCGGTACTCCATGTTTCGCGCTTTAATATCAAGCGGGCTAGAGATGATCTCAATGATTTTGGAGGTAGTTAACCCTTCGATGTCTGACTTATTCTGCAAGCTACCAATTTTCTGTTTGGAAAGGCTCCAAGCGAAAATCGCTAAGACGGCCGAGGCAATTAGAAGGGTAATACCAGCCCATATGTTGATGAGACCGATGATAAGTATAGTAATCACGCTAACAGCAAGGTTGATAAGCGCTCGAACCGATTCTCCACCAAAGAAGGTCTTAAGTTCAGGAATCGTTGAGATTCGTTCTAGGTATTCGCCTGGCTCCAAACGACGGAATTTAGAGATTTCTGCCAAACAGATGGATTGGAATACCTTGTTGGTTAGGTTGGTTTCAAACTGCCTCATGATGACGGAAGATATCTTCTCTTCCTGACTTTTTAAGTGGTAGTCGAGGAAGATGGAAATCAAAATAATCGCGAACAATAAGAACAGCGTATCTTGTGCTTGGTTGGGTAACACTCGGTCAAAAATGATCAGAATAGAGAAGGGCAGTACCAAACCAAACAGGGTCGATATTATCGTTGAGAAAGTCAGATAACACTTATCTGCCATGTTGATCTTTTGCGAAAATTGCTCAGTTTGCATTACGGCCTCCTTTCCTCAATGAATCCGTTGAGAGAAGATGTTTTGGCACCAAATCTTGATTGTCGCGACCTTCAATATCACTCATTAATTGCATCACGCTTTCGATAGATTGAATTGAGAGTATTCCCTTAATTTGCTCAAGCTTGATGGTCTCGATGATGTAGTCGTATCGTGCGCTTTCGTAGTCTCTTAACGCGCTGAACAGTTTACTTTCCGCCGCCAGCAAGTCGGTGATGGTACGCGTGCCTAATTGGTAGGCCTTTTGGATCCCTTTATAAGACGCGTAGTTGGCGCGAATGATGTTTTCGTAACTGCTTATAGATTGCGAGAAATCGTTAATGTTGAGCACGGAGGTATTCACGCTGTTACGTGTGGTGTAAAGCGCATCTTGGTAAAGCAGTTCAGTACGCTCGATGGCCGTTGATGATTTCTGATAACCATAGTAATCAGAACCACCGGACAAGATAGGCACGGCGAGGTTTAAGCCAACACTGGTTGAGTTACTTTCGCCTGTCGCTGTTGGATCTAATCTGTCGAAATTATTGGCATCATCGTGTCGATAGCTGGCTGAAAGCGACACGGTCGGTAAGAAATTCGTACCGCTCTCTTTTAAGCTTCTGCGGCTTCTCTCTACGGTTTTCTTTGCTACCAATAAATCGTTATTGAGCTTTAACGCCTGATCCATGATCGAGCGTTGCTCTGTTTCGTTTATCTCTTTTAAAGGCACGCTTTCGTATATGTCTTGCGACGGAGTAATAGGGTATTGAATTTGAATAGAGAGCCCGTTGATAATGACACGTCGATCTTTTTGCAAGGTTCTCAATCGGTTCGACACGCCTTCTTTCTGAGCGATCACTTCGTAAAGCTCACTGGCTGCGGTGTTACCAAGCTCTACATTACGTCGCATTTGATGTTCGCGCGTTTCGGACGATTTAAGCTCAACCTTGGTCGCTTTGATTTGGGCGTTGTTTTTCAAATACTCAAAGTATTGAGAACCGATTTCCGAAATGGTGCTTTGGATTTTGTTCTCGTGTTTAATCTCTTCGATATTGAAGTCGAGTTTTGCTGTCCCATATTTGAAAATGTCACTAAGATTGAATATGGATTGCGAAAGAGAAAGGCTGTAACTGTTTGAGTTATAACTAGAGGTTTTATCGGGAACGCTCGATAGCAAGGTTTCATTCTCGTTCCATGTGGTATCGGCAGCACCATTGAGTGAAGGCAGAAACTTAGATCGGCTGATCCCAATGTTGTATTCGTTCTCTTCCACACCTTTATCACTGGCGCGAAGGGATAGGTTGTTTTTCAGGCCGAGTTCTACCGCCTCAAGCAGGGTAGTCGCCGATGCCGAAGGTGTCGTGCTTAAAGCAAGCGCAGCCATAATGCTGCTAGTTAAGTTTTTGTACCGCCACATACTTGTTGATCACCTTGATTATTTGGTCACTTTTATAAGGTTTGCTGATCACGTAATCCATTCCGGCTTCGATACAAGCCTGGTGTTCGATACTGCTGGTCAATGCGGTTGCACCTATGATGGTACAAGGGTTCTTCTCGTTTTCTTGTTCAAACTGGCGAATACGTTTTGTGGCTTCAATGCCGCCCATACCCGGCATGATGCAGTCCATGAAAATGATGTCTGAACGTTTATTCATGAAGTGTTTCACTGCGTCAGCGCCATCGCCAACCATGTCTGGTTCATATTCTTGCTTGGTAAGGATTCGTTTAAGTAAAATCTGCTGAACTCGGTCATCTTCTACGATAAGGAATGAGCTATTCTCCATCTGTTCTTCCGAGGCTTCCGCTTCCATAATGGTGAGTAGGTTTGGAATGAACTCGTAAGGGATAGCAGGAGCGTTGATGATTTTGTCGACGAAGCTATGACACTCTTGTGCTTGCTGAGTGTTGGTTACCGATAACAACAACTTGGTATTTGGGTAGTTCTTAAGTTGAGATTTCACCGTTTTACTCAGTGACGGTAACTTGTTGGGCTCAAAGGTATCGGTGAGCATAATCGCATCGTAATCACCAAAGCTCTTCGCCACTGAGAAAAGCTCATTTGCAGTACGAATTTCGGTGATCTCTAGCCCCAAGTTACTGAGCATTTTCTTCATCACATCGATACGAACTTGAGTATTTGCACACAAGAGTAAACGCTTGCCATCAAAGCGAGTTTTCTCTGTGTGGAAGTTCTTAGCCTTAAGATCCAGTTCAATCTGGAAACGTTCCTGAGCCCCTGATTGGAACCAGTGACTCTCGTAATATCCGTAATCCTTCAGAACGCTTTTCGCTAAGTCATCTGTGTTCGCAGTATGATCTTTGTGTGCGCTCCAATGGAGTTTATTGAGCTTGGCAACAGAGACATCCAGCGTTGATAAGAAATTGAGGTTGATGGTGACACGGGTGTTTTCCATGTCAGAAGCCGCACCCGATTCAATCGTCACAAACAGCTTCTTATTTGATTTGAGTTGAATAGCGTTAGAAAGTTGAAGGAACAGTATCCAGAATAAGCTGGTGGATTGGCCTGCAACACGATTCGGCAAGTTGTCTGAGATAAAACAGTCAAGTTCGCCTTCATTTCGCTGAATTTTGGCACTGATATGAATCATCAATTCCGACAAGACGTTGAGTAGTGAAAATTCTTTCGATTTGCTTTCAGTACCCTGTGAAATCAATCGATTATAGTTTTCTGCTAACTCAGATAAAGTACTACATGCAGAGGTAATATCGTTCGCCATCAACACGCCGTTTTCATCGGTTTCTTGAACCAGATACTGGACGCCACCGTTGATGGTGTTTGTAATTCCGCGAATCTCATAGCCGATCAGCGCATACAACTGTTTGTAGAGATCGTTATTGCGCTTTTGGTCTTCTAATTTACTGAAGATAAGTTTGAGATGAGAGTAAATCTGACGCTGTTTGGGGTTGATGCTCACTTCATTAAGAAGCTCTTCAAGACGTTGTAAATCGAGCTGCTTAAGCTCTTGATACAGGGCATCAAATTCATAGTCGATTTCGCGCTCGTTCGAGCTGGATTTCTTCAGTTTCAACATAGCAACTGAGTTGGATAGAATCGTAATCACAGCCAATATCACGACCACCATAAACAACCAGATAAAGAACTCGTTTTTCTCAGACATTAAGTCATTCGCATGGTTGTTAAACATGGTGCGATAGTTGTCGTCCATCTGCAGATAGTTATTGGTCAATGAAAGGTACAAGCCTAATACGTCGTTACGTGTTTTTGCGCTATCGGAGAAACGATTAATCGCCAATTCCAGTTGTGTGTATTCAGTTGCTCCAACCAAGCTGAACTCGGTTTTGTTCAAAGAGGCTAAAGAGCGAAATTCATCAATTTCACGCTTCAAGTTAACTAGGTTGAATTCGTTAGTGCCGCAAGTGTTGGTACTTAAACACTGTTGCAGAGTTTGAATATCTTGTTCTATGGTCTGATTAAGCTTCTGGGCTTGTATGAGCAGTGGGGCGCTTTGCACTTGTGCGACTGAATCTATTTTTGACCAAGAAAAGTATAAATAGAAAGCGAGCGCAGCCAATACCACGCTAAATAGTATGCTTAGACGTAGGGCGGGTATGGAAATATTGTACGAAGGTTTACCGCTCATTGATTATCTCTCATCGAAAGCATCCTCGATGGCTGACATCACCGGTTTCGCAGCGTATTCGATCACGCGACGCGAGCCTGTTTTCACATCAGCGGTAAACTCCATGTAAGGTGATAACTTGTATTGAGTGCCTCCTCGTTCAAGAAAGTTTCGGTCAATTTCAATCTCAGCTAAATAGAATTCAGCGTCTTCTTCTTCGTATGATGAACGGCTGATTGAGGCGATGGTTCCCTCAACAAACCCGTATTTTGCAAAGTTATAGGTATCCATTTTTACTTTCACTGCCTGACCAATTTCGACAAATCCCATGTCTTTACGTGGGATCTTCGCTTCACCGTGAAGGGAGTTATTGATCGGTGCAATATCGGCGATACTTTCTCCTGGCGGAATCACAGCAGAACGGAAATTGAAATGCAGTTTGTCGACCACACCATCCACCGGAGAGTAGACGATTAGGCGATCAACCTTGTCGGAATGCTGCGGTTGTAAGATTCGCTTTAGCTTGAGGTCTTTGTTCGCTTGAATGATTTGTGCTTGGTACTCAGAGTTTCGATTCTCAACCAAGTCACGGTGTTGCTTTTCCAGTTTGTCGAGTTGGAAACGCTCATTCATCACAGATTCGTCAAGGTTCTCAATCTCACGCACCATATTCGACTCTTGTACTTTCATGTTAAGAACGTCGACATAAGACGCCATCTCTTCTTTATAGAGGGTGTTTTTGATGTTGAGCTGCTTACGTATCAGAGAGAGTTGATTCTCTGAACTTTTGCGACGCTTTAACATTGAACTGATCAACGAGTTCTTGTGCTTAATATCGTGTGTAATGAGTTCTTCATTTGAACGGTTTTTAGAGAATTCTTGTCTCCAGGTATTCATGTTGACCTGAACTTGCTCAGGGTATTTCTCAATGAAAGCGTCGAAGTTAGGCTCTGTCATGTCGCGTAAGCTTTCATAACGAATCTTATCGAGCTCTATCTGAATAATTTCAGTATTGACGGTATCAAGTTGAGTGTTACGGTCAAGTGAGCGTATTCGAGCGATAGGTTGGCCCTCATAAACGACTTCCCCTTTTCTGACTAACAATTCTTCTAATATCCCGCCTTCTAAATGCTGAACTTTCTCAACATCCGATTCCAATAGCAGTTCGCCACGTACAGAAACAACAATATCGATACGTGCTTGTGACGCCACCGCAATAGCGACCAAAGCGAGCAAGAATATAATGAGCAACGTTTTGTGAACGCTGGTCATGGCACTAGCAAGCACAATAGTGTCATCAGCTGTGACCTTAGAAGCCTCGTTATTGGAAACGAGTGCTTTTCTGAGGTGATGTTCTATTTGGTTATTGCTCATGACTGACCTCGGTTACTTGCCATCTATTACTTCCTTAATATCCAACAAGTGGTTGATTTGTCGATTGACGTTGTGCAATTCAGTTTTTACATCCTCTATTAGATCTTCCGGCGCAGGAAACTCGTGTCTACTCAAGTGTTCCAATTTGGCCATTTTTGGTGGAAGGTCTTGGTCGCAAAGCAACGTTAAGATGGTCTTCAATCGTTTTGAGTAACTATTGAGTTCATCAAAATGATTACCGTTATGAAGCGCTTCTATATTTAGGGCTGCGTCAGAAAAGTCATTGTAAAAGTCGCCTAATAGCAATTGCAGCCCTTTGTGGTTGTTGTCGACCGAGCGCAACAAATTCGTCATGTCTATCATCGCTCCACTGCCTTAATTGCTTTAATCACAATAACTAAGGATCTTTAAAGGCAGTTTTCAAATTTTTTTTGATTCTTTCTCTTTAAAAAGAAATTATGAAAAATGTTGTATAAAAAAATTGGTTTTTCAAAATGATGTCCTTTAATGCCTCTATAAATACGATCAGTTAGCTAGTAGCAACGGAGGCTGTAATGGCAGGCGAAAATAACCAAAACAACCAAAATGAAGATCTAAATGACGCGGTAGAACAAACGGACACGAACGACGCGGGTACGCCCTCCCAACAACAGAATCAACAAAATCAACAAAACACGATTGCGTCGACAATAGCGACGGGTGCTGAAAATGCGGATGCGGCAGACGAAGTTAACCAGGCTTTAGACGAAAATCCGAGTGGTGCAGGTAATGCTGAAGATGCCTCTGCTTCTGGTGCGGCTGTGCAAGAAGAGACGCCAGAAAGTGATGGAGATTCAGACGCTGCACAATCCAATGTAGTTGGTGGAGCCGCTTCTGAAGCTGGCTCGGATAACGCTGCTGGCAGTGGTGGCGGTGCTGGAGCGGGCGCACAAGCTGTAGGTGGTGATATCGCAGAGGCTGCGACAGGTGGTGTAGACGCTGAAGGTAATGAAGAACAAGGCCAAGCTGCGCGTACTTCAGCAGCGCCGAGTGCGACATCTTCAGAGTCGGGTGACCAACAAGTTGGTGATGAGCTAGATTCACAAACAGTAGAAGAGACGTTTGCAGTTGATGTTCAAGCTTCTGACGAAGAGACCATTAGCGAAGTAGAGGATGACTTTGATTCTGAAACGGTAAGCGAAACGTTTAAAATCAAAGTGGAAAGTGAAAATGATGCGCCAGAAGCTGAACAAGATCTGGCTTACATCATGGATGAAGATGGCTCCATAACATTCACTCAAGAACAATTACTCGAATACGCAAGTGATGTAGATGGGGACGAGCTTGTTGCTTCTAACGTTCAAGTTGGTGATGATGCAACAGTTCAAGACAATGGTGATGGTACTTTCACCGTTGTTCCTTCAGCTGATTTTAATGGTGAACTTGACCTTACTTTCGACATCAGTGACGGCCAAGAAACGATTAGCAGCGCAATTGATTTAACGGTACGCCCGATTAATGACGCGCCTGTTCCTGAAGATAAAACGTTTGAAATCGAGGAAGACGGAACTCTTGTATTCACCGACGCTGACCTCCTTTCTGGTGCGACAGACATTGAAGGTGACAACCTAACGGTTGAAGGTGTGACCTACGATGGTGGCGACGGTATCCTTACTGACAATGGCAACGGTACGTACACCTTTGCGCCAAATGAAAACTTCAATGGTGACGTAAACTTCGGCTTCGATGTCTCTGACGGCACCGATACGGTGTCAGCAAACATCGATGTAAGTGTGACTGCGGTTGATGATGCGCCTGTGTCTGGTGACCTAGCGTACTCAATCGATGAAGACGGTTCTATCCGTTTAAGCC
>NZ_JBFSSD010000069.1:0-20951 GCF_041466145.1 Vibrio sp. 10N.239.312.D08
GAGCCCGTAGAGGACTTTCACCTCCTAGATCAACGCCATGCTCGGCGCACAAAAACAAAGCCCGAACCTAGGTTCGGGCTTTGTCATTTAAATCTGATTATTGTCCGTTATCGATCGCTTTCAGCACTTTACATGGATTACCGACTGCAACCACATTGGCTGGGATGTCTTTGGTCACCACACTGCCTGCGCCAATCACGCTGTTTTCGCCAATGGTTACACCCGGGCAGATGATTACACCGCCGCCAAGCCAAACATTGTCGCCGACGTTAATCGGTGTGCCAAACTCAACACCCTCTTCAACTCGGCCTTTCACATCGAGTGGGTGACCTGCGGTCAGGATTTGAACGTTCGGACCAAGCAGCACATTGTCGCCAATGGTCACTTCAGCCACATCCAAAATCACGCAGTTAAAGTTAGCGTAGAAGTTCTTGCCCAGCTTGATGTTCGAGCCGTAGTCACAACGAAACGGCGGCTCTAAATGTGCATTTTCACAGCCCGGAATCAGCTCTTGCGTTGCTGCTTCCCATTCGGGTGTGTCAGGAATACTGTTATTGAGTTTTTGAAGCACCTTGCGACATTCGATACGAGCTGCATAAAGCTCTTTATCCCAAGCCTGATAAGGTTCACCTGCTAGCATTTTTTGTTTTTCTGTTTTCACGTTACTTACCTGTTCTCACATCAATTAGCTATTTTCACATTACTTATCTAGCTTCACATTACTTAACTAATGGTGGTCAATTCATCGACCAAAAACGCAATATCGCACATCTAAATAACAGTGAATAAGGAGTGTTTGAGCTTGGTTTAAGAGATGCGCAGCTCGTCACTTTTTGTAGGTAAAATATGAAATTCGAACAGTGCTAATTTAGCTTCGCTATCGAATCACGTAACACCAAACTACCAGTGGTATTGATGGTGGTCGCTTGCTCTGTTTCACCGACAATTTGCAGGATCGCCTTTTGCGTCATTTGCTCTAATGGCACACTCACAGACGTTAAGCTTGGCGTTAAAAACGCCCCCACTTTGCTGTTATCAAAGCCGACGATCGAAACATCTTGAGGCAATGAGTACCCAAGTTCGGTTAACGCCTTAATCGCACCAATCGCCATATCATCGTTTTCAGACAAGATAGCAGTGAATGTGGTTCTGCTTTTTGCCAAAGCCTGAGCCGCGTGATAACCGCTCTCCATCGTCCAATCACCTTGAACAACGTTGGACTCATCCAATGCAACACCATGTTTAGTTAACACATCTTGATAGGCTTGGTAACGCAGCTCATCGGTCGAAGAACCGGCTTTACCACGAATCACTGCAATATCGGTATGACCCTGCTCGATGATGTGTTCAACCATCAAACAAGCGCTCTGATAATGGTCGGTGGTAATAGCATGATTGGGCTTCGACGGCATTTCTCGGTTGAGTACCAGAATCGGAGTGTCAGTGCTTTCGATGATCTGAGCTATCTCGCTTTCGGTTAAACATTGCGGATAGATGATGATGCCCGCGCACTTCATATCCAACAGGAAATTGATCGCCTTTCTTTCGTCTTCAGCGCTGTGTTTGCCATCGGTGATCACCAATTGGTGATTCGACTTTTCGCTATAAGAAGCCGCGTGATACATCAAGGAAGAGAAGTAAGGGCCATTGAACAACTCATTGGTAATTACAAAGCCGATGAAATTGGTCTTCTTGGTCGCCAATTGCTGAGCCAACAAGTTCGGTCGATAACCTGTTTCTTGAATCGCATCAAATACCTTTTTCACCACATCTGGGCGCACGATGTTCTTGCCATTTAAGACACGAGAAACGGTCGATTTAGATACGCCTGCGCGGTTTGCGACATCAAGCATGGTTACCATTCGCTTCTTTTCCTTTATAAAAAATTAGCCGACATAGGCCGACTAATTCATTGCAAAATGACAGCTCACAGTTCACATAACTGCGCTGGGGAATGCATTCTAAATAGTGGCACCGTTAGATGCAATCACACCTTTATACCACTCGAAAGACTTCTTGCGCTTGCGTTCTAGTGAGCCAGATTGATCGTTGTGCTTATCTACGTAAATGAATCCGTAGCGTTTTTTCATCTCGCCCGTGGTGAACGAAACTAAATCGATACAGCCCCAAGGGGTATAGCCCATCAAATCAACACCATCAATCGAAACGGCTTTTTTCATCTCTTTGATGTGGTCGCCAAGGTAAGCGATGCGGTAGTCGTCATTAATGCTGCCATCTTCTTCAATGGTATCAACCGCGCCAAAACCATTTTCAACGATGAACAGCGGCACTTCATAGCGCTCATACAGAGACGCTAAACAGAAACGCAAACCCGTTGGATCAATTGGCCAGCCCCAATCGCTAGACTGGATGAACGGGTTATCGACCGAGTTCTCATGACCGCCGTCCATCGCTTCTTCAGTCGTTTGATGAGAAGAAGAATCCAAGGTATTCGACATGTAGTAACTAAAGCCTAAGTAATCAGCCTTGCCTTCTTTTAGGATCTGCTCATCTTCTGGCTGCATCTCAATGTTGAAGCCTTTGATTGCCCAGTCACGCTTAGCGTAATTTGGGTAATGACCACGCACCATCACGTCCGAAAAGAAATAACGATCACGCATCGCTTGCTGTGCCACCATAATATCTTCTGGCTTTGAAGAGCGAGGGTAGAAAGGCACCATCGCACACATCGCGCCGATTTGAAGATCTGGATTGATCTCGTGACCTTTCTTAACCACCAAAGCACTGGCAACAAACTGATGGTGAACCGCTTGATACATCGCTTCTTGCGGCTTTTCACATTGCGGAAACTTCACACCAGAGCATAACCAACCGAAGATGTCTGCCGAAGTGTTCATCTGGTTGTTGATCTCATTAAACGTCATCCAGTATTTCACTTTGTGTTGGTATCGCTCCATCACCGTAGTTGAATACTTAACGAAGAACTCGATCACCTTACGGTTCATCCAGCCACCATATTCGTTAGCCAAGTGATAAGGCATTTCAAAATGGCTCAGTGTCACCACTGGCTGAATGTCATATTTTAGGAGTTCATCAAACAAGTCATTGTAAAACGCTAACCCCGCTTCACACGGCTCGGCTTCATCGCCATTTGGGAAAATACGCGTCCAGGCAATACTGGTACGGAAACACTTAAAACCCATCTCAGCAAATAACTTAATGTCTTCTTTGTAGCGATGGTAGAAATCCACTGCGACTTGGTTGGGATAGTTTTCACCATCGATCACACCATCGGTGATTCGACGTTGTACACCATGAGCGCCCGCTGTTAATACATCAACAACACTGACACCTTTACCATTCACATCCCAGCCGCCTTCTAACTGATGTGCTGCAACCGCACCACCCCATAAAAAATCGTTCGGAAATTCGTTGTTCATACCATTACTCGCTACAAGTTATTCGTGAAAAAGACCAGGATTAGAGCTGCGTTCACAACTCTGAAACCGATTTCAATAAAAGCAAAGATACAGATTGAAACCGGTTTCAGCAATAGTTAAAAGATCTTTTTTGATCGAACTACAGACTAGTCAAAATTCAGCTTTACGATCAATGCTGATCAAAATACTGATCATGCTTCGATTTGCCAGATTGGTCTTGAGTTCCCGGGTAGAACTGGACAAGTGTCTGATCGGCTAGTGTGAGATGAATCCAACCCTCTTTAACTTTCAGCCAATTGGTACCGTTGGTCTTATAGACGGCAGGAAAGTTGCCCCAGCCTGACTCTGATACCTGCAGCTCTTGAAAGCGGTTAATCGGGGTTAGCTTATTGCTGTCGAAGTTTGCGTTGGCATAGACTGATAATGGCTCGATGGCATCATTTGGCTTAAACGTATAACAGCTCACAGAGGCTGAGGTGCGATCAAACCACTGGTAAGGTTGTGCACCGATTAAATCGTAGACCGTGCAATCATTGAATTGAATAGCCCATTCTTGGTGAGCTTTAAAACCAAGGTAACCTATGGGTTGCGATGGTTCAGGTTTCGCGTCCGTCTCCTGCTCATACGCCGGTTCTGAGGTAGCACATCCCATAAGCCCAAGACTAAAAAGGAAAGTCACAGCACGCTTCATCATTGTAATACCTCAGTTCCGTTAGTAGATGAGTAACTCAATTAAGTCTCTACATTAAACGGTAAGTTCTAAGCGATTACCATCAGGATCGAGCACACAACTCTCATAATAGCCATCACCTGTTCTTCTTGGGCCATCTAAGCGCTCATAGCCGTCTTCGACCAAGCGTTGAGTGAGTGCATCGACCGCTTGCTCCGACCCCAATGAAATCGCCATATGAACAAAGCCTGTAAACTGATCATAGATGTCATCTTTCGATTCAGGAACCGAATCCATTTCCATGATCTCTAGGCGGCTTCCAGTTTCAAATGAGAGGAAGTATGAAGAAAACCCTTTGGTTGGGTTGTGATATTTTGAGTTCGATGTCGCACCGAAATAGTCTTCGTAAAATCTCTTCAAAACTTCGAGTTTTTTGGTCCAAATTGCGATGTGTTCAATCTTCATTTTGTTTGCCTAAGTTTGATGTCTAACGCTAGATTACCCGCCAAATCAGGAAGGATAAACAGAACAGAATTCATCAAAAGTGTTCCTATTTAGCGAGCCGTTTGGTTATCAAAATCACAACAATTAGCTGCACAGTATTAATATCTAAGCTTGTGTAATATATAGCTTTGATCAATAGTCGGTGTTTTACACATTCTGAGATATACGCCGTGAACTTTCTAAAATTAATAACTCTCGCTGCGATATGGGGCGGTTCGTTTCTGTTCATGAGAATTGCCGCTAATCCATTGGGCCCAGCAGTGTTGATTGAAGCAAGAGTACTATTTGCAGCAATCACGCTACTGTTGGTGTCTTTGTATTTAAGAAAAAAGCTGACGTTCAACACTCACGCTAAACACTTCTTTATTCTTGGGTTGTTTAATACCGCAGTTCCCTTTTTACTGTTCGCTTATGCCGCGCAGACACTGAACGCCTCGACACTCGCCATCTTGAACTCGACAGCGCCAATTTGGGCGGCAATCATCGGTGCGATATGGACCAAAACTACACTCGAGGCGCGTGTTCTATTAGGGCTTGGGATTGGGGTAACGGGAGTTGGCGTGTTAGTCGGTTGGGATGCGATGAACATTGGCCGTGAGGCTGTGCTTCCTATCTTTGCGGCGGTGATGGCTGCCTTTAGCTACGGAATAGCATCAAACTATACCAAACAAGCACCTAAAGTTGAGGCATTCAATAATGCACATGGCAGCATGTGGGCGGCGGTCTTAATCGTATTGCCGTTTGTCTTTTTTATGCCGATGAGAGAGGCTCCGGATCTAACCATCACCACATCGGTGATCTTATTAGGCGCCGTGTGTACTGGCCTTGCTTACTTGCTTTACTTCAATCTCGTTTCTGAATTGGGTGCGCCTTCGGCTCTGTCTGTTACCTTTTTGATTCCAGTGTTTGGCATCTTATGGGGCAACCTTTTCTTAGACGAAGCGATTGGCCTTAATACTATTTTCGGATCGGTTCTGGTTATTACCGGTACCATGTTAGTAACCGGTATGACGCCTTCTAAGATGATAGAGAGCGCCAAACAAAAACGAGCAGCAAGAGCGGCTCGTTAATCAGCCATGTATTGTTGAATCTTGTTTCTCAACCACTGATGAGCAGGATTCAAATCGGTTCTCTTATGCCAGATCATGTATTGCTGCATCGGTAAGATTTCAAACGGCTGATCAAGGACTTGAAGCTGGAAAGGTTCAGAAAATTGATTGGCAAAATCACGCGACGTACTGCCAACACAATCTGAGCCCGATACCAGCACACACATGGTCATCAGTGAGTCACACTCTGCACTCACTTTTCTCTGTTTCAGTGGTGACTTGGTAAAATAATCTGCCGTATATAAACGGGTTCGACGCATTCTAAAAGTAACATGCTTTTCGTTGTAATATTGCTCTTCAGTCACTGAACCATTGATTCTAGGATGCCCCTTTCGAGCTATCAATACGAGTGCATCCTCAATCACAGGCTGCTTCATGTAGCCGTTAACTTGCGGGTAATGGATATCAATCGCTAAATCAGCTTGTTGCATGCTCAAGCCTTGCAATAATTCTTCTTCGTTGTTCGGCACCATATTGAATTCAATCGAGATATTGCCCAACGTCTCATCTTGCTCGACGAGAGGTTGAAGCTTGGTTAATCCAATCTCATTCACCAGGATACGAAACACATGATGCTGCTGATTATCAAATGTCTTTAAAGTGCTTACTGCGCTGCTTATCCCTTCTAGAGCAGGCTCTACTCGGTCTGCCAATTGCACCGCAGCGTTAGTCGGAATAATCCCACGCCCTTCACGAATAAACAGGTCGGTATCAAGCTGAGATTGCAATCGCTTCAATGCCCCGCTAACCCCAGGCTGAGTCATACCAAGCGATTCTGATGCAAGCGTGATCGACTTTAATCGATACACTTCTAAGAACACGCTCAATAGATTTAAATCCAACTTTTCCACGTCGCTCACCGTTACTCTCCCTGTCAATGTGGTCTTAATCAATCATAGGTCAGGATTCGCCTTCGTTCCCCAACCATTGCATGACTCAATACATAGCCAATCGTGATGTATTAAATAAAGCTTACTTTATTTTTTGCTATATGTCTTATTCCTATAATCGCCTCAACGAAACAAAATTCTGAAATGAAGAGGCTCTTATGACAACTTCTCGCACGTTCAAAAATGCATCACTGTTCCTAGCTATCTCGTTGGCATTCCCTGCGATTGCAGCTAACCATGATCACGCACACTTCAGCGAAATTGGCGATCAAGGTGGCAAAAGCGCAACCGAGATGACGACCAAAGCAAACCAAGAGTTCGCAAAAACACTTAACTTTGCCGACACTCGCGCTTTCGACAATAACAACAAGGGTCTGATTGCTAGCTTCGACCAAGAGACAGGCGACATCATTCGTAATAGCTTTAACTTCATCGATCCAAGTGTGACGAATGCAGACCAAGCACCAGATTCAGTAAACCCTTCACTGTGGCGCCAAGCGGTATTGAACCAAGCGGCGGAAGGTTTATATGAAGTTGTTCCGGGTAAAGTTTACCAAGTTCGAGGCGCGGATTTAGCGTCTATCTCTTTCATTCGTAGTGACAACGGTTGGATCGCTTATGACGTACTTCTTACCAAAGAAGCGGCCGCTAAATCTCTAAAATTCTTCAAAAACAATGTGCCTGATGGCGGCGAACTGCCAGTCGTAGCAATGATTTACTCTCACTCGCACGCTGATCACTTTGGTGGCGCAAGAGCAATCAAAGACGCGTACCCAGATGTAAAAGTGTACGGTTCGAAAAACATTACTAAAGAGATCGTAGACGAAAACGTATTGGCGGGTAATGCAATGTCTCGTCGTACCGCTTATCAATATGGCGCAACCCTGAACCGACACGAGCACGGTATTGTTGATGCGGCACTGTCGAAAGGTCTATCAACCGGTAGCATTACTTACGTACTGCCAGACTACGAGCTGAACCATAACGAAGAGATTGAAACTCTGGTTATTGACGGCCTAGAAATGCAATTCATGGATGCTTCAGGTACCGAAGCGGCCTCTGAAATGGTGACATATATTCCAAGCATGAAAGCACTTTGGACTGGCGAACTGACCTACCAAGGCATGCATAACCTGTACACGCTGCGTGGCGCTAAAGTACGTGACGGCTTGAAATGGTCTAAGAAGATCAACGAGATGTTAGTCACTTGGGGTGAAGATACTGAGGTGCTGTTTGCGTCTCACTCATCGCCAACTTGGGGTGAACAAGAGATCTCTGATTACCTAAAAATGCAGCGTGACGCTTACGGTTTTACTCATAACCAAACGCTTCGCTTAGCCAACAACGGCGTGGTTCTGCAAGACATCGGTGACGAGATTTACAAGGTAATGCCAGACAGTATTCAACAGTCTTGGCACACCAATGGTTACCACGGTACATACTCTCACAATGCTCGCGCTGTGTACAACATGTACCTTGGTTACTTCGACATGAACCCAGCTAACCTAAACCCATTACCAATCAAGCCGGAGTCAGTGAAGTTTGTTGAGTACATGGGCGGCAGCGATGCTGTGATTGAAAAAGCGCAGCAAGACTTCCAAGAAGGTGAATACCGCTTCGTTGCAACAGCACTCAATAAGGTGATTCAAGCAGAACCAGAGAACAAAGTTGCACGTGGCTTATTAGCAGATACTTACGAGCAATTGGGTTATCAATCAGAAGGTGCAGGTTGGAGAAACATCTACCTAACCGGCGCTCAAGAGCTTCGTATTGGCACACAACCGGGCGCACCGAAAACAGCATCACCGGATGTGTTAGCGAACATGACCATTGAAAACCTACTTGATTACTTAGCAGTAAAAGTGAATTCGCTAAAAGCACAAGAAACACCATTTACGTTGAATATTCAGCTACCAGACGTGCAAGAGTTCTACTACGTTGAAATGTCTAACGGTAACCTGAACAACATTCAAGTGAACGAGCTGCAAGACGCCGATACAACACTGATCATCAATAAGTCTGACGTGTCTGACATCGTGCTTAAGAAAACAAGCCTTGGAAAACTGTTAGAAGACGGACAAGCAGGCGTGAAAGGTGATAAGACATCACTTAACAAACTGCTGTCTTCATTGACAGAAGCTGACACCTCTTTTGAGATTGTACCGCGTCCAAACAAAGGCGAAGAAGTTGATGCAGAGCTATACCAAGATTCAGCGGTACACGCTCATTAAACGCCAGATACACTAAATCAAAACAACAGCAGTTAGCTAGAAAAACGTTCTATAAAGAACATAAAAACAAGCCCCTACCTTTTGGTCGGGGCTTTCTTATTTGTTCTCAATAAGTGCTTCTTGAACGCTACTGCGTTTGCTCTATTACTGAGGCTGAGAGCTTAATAAAACTGATAATTTGTTGAAGCTGATAGATTACTGAGTTTGCCCGTTTACGTCGCAACCCCAATAAGAAGGTGAACCATAATATTGAACAAAGTAATCGATAAATACGCGCACCTTTGGTGCAAGTAACTGAGCACTCGGGTATACCGCCCAGATAGCCGCCTCAACCTTTAAAGGGTAATCCGGCAACACCTCAACCAGCGAACCTTCCGCGAGCTGCTTGTATGCTATCCAACTCGCGCACATGGCAATGCCCAAGCCATCGACACATACATCCCTTACCGCTTCACCGTGATCGACGCGGATAGCACCTTTCTTCTTGATGGTGACATCGCCTTCGGGTGTGTCGAACGTCCACCCTTCCAAGCCGGTTTGATTGATGCATTGATGTTGCTTGAGGTCTTCTGGTGTTTTCGGATAGCCATGAGATGCCAGATATTCTGGTGATGCACACAAAATACGTTTATCAGTAGAGAGCTTGCGAGCGATCAGGCTTGAGTTTTGTAGCTCCGCATTACGGATCGCCACATCGAAACCGCCATCAACCAGATCGACGATTGAGTCACTGAGTGAAATGTCCACCGACAGATCTGGATACTTAGCCAAAAACCCTTTCAAAGCAGGCATAACATGCATTCGACCAAACGAAGAAGGTGCAGATATTCGCAACACCCCTTTTGGTAGTTCATTACCGGTTCCGACAGAGGCAACACCCGCTTCGACACTCAAAAGGATTTGCTTGGCGTGAGGAAGAAATGCCATGCCTTCTTCGGTCAGGGAAACCTTTCTCGTGGTGCGATGCACAAGACGGGCACCTAGGCTCTCTTCGAGCTTTCCGATGTGAATACTGGCTACCGGGGGTGACAACCCAAGCTCTTGTCCTGCTTGACTTATATTGTGCGTAGACGCGAGTCGCACAAACAATTTCAGATGTTCAATATTCATCAATAATGGCTAGCCTGCGCTGAGTAAACGCTGCTTACTGGCCGCAGCGGCACGAGGGATAATGTGAGTTTTAATATAGGCATTAAGCTTAAACCATGCAAAAGCGCCCGCTAAAACATTGGCGACGGTCGCAGCAATAACCGCATTGATCATGTCTCCTGTTATAGAGCCGAGCCATAACGCCGGAATGTAGAAAACAAACAAGCGTAAGAAAGAGACATTCAAAGCTTTACGAGGCACACCCAAAGCATTAAACACCGAAGCAACCAACATGCACAGCCCTAGTGGGCCATAGCTGAACGGTATAAATAACAAGGTCACTTCAAACCAGCTGCGTATGCTTTGTTCTTCCGAGATAACAGGAATAATCCAGCCACTAAACAGCGCCAATAATGCGGCCATCACAGTGTGGAAAACCAGTAAGAACTTCGCTGTTGTATTCAATAGCTCGGGGATTTTGCATCGCTGCTGCGCCCCTAGGTAACGACCAATCATAGGCGGGATAGACATGGTCAGAGCAAGAGAAAACACCAGCATAAAACTTTCAACACGGGCGAGTAAGCTCCAAAAAGCCATCTCATCGGTTCCGATTCTCGCAATCAAAAGCATTGAGAAGAATGCGCTGACCGCAGGTAATATCTGATTCGCAGTGGTTGGCATTACCGTCTTGAATAGCTCAAAACTGTAGCCTTTGATTCGGTTACGGCACGCGCCATTGAAGCCAAACCAACCGTTGCCGCGAGACTTGATTAGCATGTAGATTGCACCAAATGCGTAACCAATGCTCGATGCGATCGCCGCTCCTGCAATGCCCATATCCAATCCAAAGATCAGAATAGGGTCGAGAATTAGGTTAATCACGCTGGCAGCCAAGAACATGCTGCCGGTTGTTTTAGTATCGCCATTGGCGCGATAAACGCAGGTGGCCAGATAAAGCACTGCCACCATCAATGCACTGAACAGCCACAGTGGCCAGTACACATTAAAAATCGACAGCATGGATTGGTATTGAGCGTCAGAGACATCATTCACAAACGACGCAAAAACAGAATCGCTAAAAACAATCAGGCCTAAGCAGATTAAGGCTATTACCACCACACCAAACCCGACCGACAACGTGGCAATTGAGGTGGCCTTACGTTGCTCTTTTGCCCCTACAGCTTGAGAAATAATGGACGTTGCCGCCACACCGATGCCCACTTGAACCCCGGTAAACGCCGCTTGGAATGGCAAGGTGATACCGTGAACCGCCAACTCATTCACCCCTAGCTGACCGATAAAGATCGAATCGACCAATTGCACCATCATGATCGCAAACACACCCAGTGTCAGTGGCAGTGTTTTCTCAATAATGGTTTTCAAAGTCGCGGATCTCATCTGCATAAGTCGGTTCACTCTTGTCTGTACCTTGGGGCTAATTACCTAGTTGAGCAGTATACGAAGCTAAATGAAAAGGATAAGAGCGCCAGACAAGGAATGAGTTTTTAGATTTCGTTGACAATCGAATTAGCAAGATACCTTCAACGTTAAAATATCCATCTAAGACACTGAATAAATTGAAATTACAAAACCCGCCAAAACTCTTAATAATTCGTTAATAGTGTTTCGTTTAATGGTTAATTGTTGGTTCGAACATTCCTCGCTAGCCTGAATTTAGGTCGCATTCACACTGAATAGGCTGAAATGAAATCTCTCAGAAGGAATATGGAAATGGCATATCAAGGTTATACAACGTTTAAAGCTCAAGCCGAGGATGGAATTCTTACCGTCACTTTTGACTTCGGTACTGTGAATGTTCAAGGGCAAGAGATGCTTGCCGACCTCAATGGTTTAGCAATGAGACTAGAGCGCGATCGTGACATCAAGGTCGTGGTATTTCAGTCAGCAAACCCTGAAGTTTGGGTCTGCCACTACGACACTAATCTATTAAAAGACATGTCGACAGAAGCCGTTTCTCGTGAAGAAGCGAAGTTACTCGACCTGCAAGTGGTGCTAGAAAGAATCAGCAAACTGCCACAAGCCACCATTGCCAAGCTTGAAGGGTTCGCTCGAGGTGGAGGCCACGAATTTGCACTGGCGTGTGACATGCGATTCGCGGCTCGCGGTAAATACAAATTCATGCAAATGGAAGTGGGTATGGGCATCCTTCCTTGTGGTGGCGGCGCATCACGTATGGCACGCCAAGTCGGCTTAGGTCGCGCACTCGAAATCGTCCTAAGTGCACGTGACTTTGATGCTGACGAAGCCGAAGCATACGGCACCATCAACAAGGCACTAGAGCCGGATGAAATTGGCGAATATGTTGATACTCTAGCCAAACGAATCTCAAAATTCCCTGCCGAATCGATCAATGCATGTAAGCAAGCGGTGTACGAGTCTATCGACAAACCGATCGACGAAGCACTCAAAGCGGAAGCTTATTGGTTGTATCAAGCTACGAGCAAAACCCCTGCGGTTAAGCGCTTCCAAATTGCCGATGAGCAAGGCCTAGAGCACGATATGGAAAACCAACGTAACTGGGAAACTCTGGTTATGAACGTTCAAGACATCAAATAACTCGGTCACTTCTCTTAATTTGGGTCAGCCACAAACTGACCCATTGTCTTACTTAGTCGTTAAACGCCAACGGTTAACCACCAAGTGTTAAAATGGTCATTATTTGCCCCATAGACTCACATTTGAGTCTTCAGCTTGTGAGCCAAATGCAACTATGTGTCATTAATCTTTGTTATAACGTTGTTCAAACTATTTTTTGAAGGACGGAATATGCAAAAAATAATTCTGATCACAGGTGCCACGGATGGCATTGGTTTAGAGACCGCAAAAGCACTAACGCAGCAAGGGCACCATGTTCTGATTCATGGCCGCAACCCAGTTAAGGTCAATAAAGTCGTGACCGCTTTGTCTCGCCTGTCTAAGAATGCAATCATCGAAAGCTACATCGCAGACCTATCGACGCTCTCTGAAGTTGAGGCGCTCGTAACCCAAATCAAAAGCGATCACAAACGACTCGATATACTCATTAACAACGCAGGTGTGTATAAGGTGTCGGACATCACCACTCCAGACAATCTTGATGTACGTTTTGTCGTAAACACCATTGCGCCGTATCTCCTGACACAAAAGCTGCTTCCTCTTTTTGATGCGACAGGTCGTATCGTCAATCTATCTTCAGCAGCCCAAGCACCCGTCGATTTAGAGGCATTAATCAGCCCGAGTGCGGGTGAACTTGATGGTCCGGTTTACGCGCAAAGTAAGCTGGCGCTAACGATGTGGTCCATCGAATTAGCCAATACTCTTTTAGACAAAGGCACCGCAATTATCCCTGTAAACCCAGCCTCTTTCCTTGGCAGTAAATTAGTAAAAGATGCTTATGGCGTTGATGGAAACGACCTAGCGATTGGAGCCGATATTCTTTGTCGTGCTGCGCTCAGTGATGAGTTTGCCAACGCTTCTGGTAAATATTTTGATAATGATTCTGGGTTGTTCAAAGACCCGCACGCCGACGCATTAGACAACACTAAGAACCACAAGCTGGTGACAGTGCTTAATCAATTACTCGAAGAAAAGCTGTGCGTTACGCACTGATCATTAATTAGTAAAAAACGACCACTAACACTCCCCCCACACACGATCCAAGCCGCAGTTCTATCCATACAGACAAAGAACTGCGCGCTCTTTCGATTATTAAAATTTCTTTAATACTGATTCCCCGCTTTGCCCAATTATCACCCAAGATGCAGATTGCTAAACTTGCCCTCGTCGAAACAACACAGGCTACGGCCGAGGAGCATTTATGCGTTTTGAAGGTAAAGTTTATCGTCCTTGGATGGAAGCAGAGAGCGTACTCATCCAGACAACATTGGGGTGCAGTAACAACCAATGTACCTTCTGCACGATGTTTGATGATAAGCGTTTCAAAGTAAGAGATATCAAAGACATCTTTGAAGATATTGATGCGGCGAGAAAAATCTACCCGCATGTAGAGTCTATCTTTTTAGTCGATGGTAACGTAATGGCAATCCGAACCGAGGTGCTGATTTCGATTCTGGATTACATCAAAATCACCTTTCCAGAGATCAAGAACATTTCTCTGTATTCAGGGTTCAATGACTTTCGCCGTAAGAGCTTGTCTGAATTAAAAGAGATTAAGTCGGCAGGTTTAAGCATGGCCTATTCCGGCTTGGAGTCCGGTGACCCAATTGTGCTTGAACGCATTCAAAAGCGCATGACGCGTGAGCATGCAATTGAAGGTATGAACTTAGCCCGTGAAGCAGACATCAAGGTGCTGGCTTCTTTCATCTTTGGCCTTGGCGGCAAAGAACGTTCTGTAGAGCATGCGATTAATACCACCAGCTTGCTGAACATCATGCAGCCAGATGCAATTGCACCGATGGCTTTAGCCGTTCAACCGGGGTCGGTGTTGGAAAAAGAAGTAAACCGTGGCGAGTTTGTTTTACCAACGCCATTGCAGATTCTGGAAGAAGAAAAATACTTGCTCGAAAACCTAGAAGATTTCGATTGCTACTACTGGGGTGACCACGGCAATAACATCTCACCAATGCGTGGCATGTTGCCTCAGGCTCGTAAGCCGTTTCTTGATAAGATAAATCAAGACATCGCGCATAACCCAATCACTAAGCAAAACGTCATTAAAACCTTTGCTTGGTAACGAGTAACCTCTACATCGTTTGAAGCAGCCACAAAAAGGGCCAGTGTCAGCTGGCCCTTTCATTTTCTAGCTATGTATCTCTCTATCGAACTATCTGGAGCCGACCGCTCGGACTAATTCTGCGATTCCATCCCAATCACCCTTGTCCATTTTGTCTGTCGGTACCATCCAAGTTCCACCGCAGGCAACGACTGATTTCAGTGCTAAGTAAGACTCAACGTTCGCTGGGCTTACTCCGCCTGTCGGCATAAAGTTAACCGGATAAACAGCCGTCAACGCTTTCAACATAGCAACACCGCCAGATGGCTCTGCTGGGAAGAACTTTAGTGTCTTAAGCCCCATTTCCATTGCTTGTTCAACCAAGCTTGGGTTATTCACTCCAGGAACGATCGTAACCCCTCTTTGCTGACAGTATTTGACTGTGGTTGGATTCAAACCTGGGCTAACAATGAAATCAACACCCGCATCAATGGCAGTATCCACCTGATCTGTAGTCAGCACAGTACCTGCGCC
This sequence comes from Vibrio sp. 10N.239.312.D08, assembly GCF_041466145.1. NCBI lineage: Bacteria > Pseudomonadati > Pseudomonadota > Gammaproteobacteria > Vibrionales > Vibrionaceae > Vibrio > Vibrio sp. 10N.239.312.D08. Next base: position 15,101 of record NZ_JBFSSD010000069.1, read on the forward strand.
AATCAGTAACTCAGGGTAGGCTTCACGCATCAAACGAATCGACTCTGCTGCCGCTTCTGTACGAAATGTCACTTCAGCACAAGGCAAACCATTTTCAACCAGCACTTTCGCCAGTGGTACAGCCTGAGCAACGTCATTAATGGCGATCACCGGAACGATGCGAATATCTCTGAGTCGCTGTTCAATTGTTTTCATTGTTCATTTCTCCCATTATCAAACAGACAAATTAAGCCAAATCGCTGCCGTTGCTTGCGATCACTTTTTTGTACCAGTGGAATGACTTTTTAGGAATACGATTTAACGTACCATTGCCTAGGTTGTCTCTGTCCACATAGATAAACCCATAGCGCTTGCTCATCTCTCCGGTCGATGCCGCAACAAGATCGATACAACCCCAAGGTGTGTAGCCCATCAGTGGTACACCGTCTTCCATTGCTTCATGCATCGCAACAATGTGCTGACGAAGGTAATCAATGCGGTAATCATCGTTCACTTCTCCATTGTCATCCAAGGTATCACGAGCACCTAAGCCATTTTCTACCAAGAAAAGTGGTTTCTGGTATCGGTCATAGAGTGTGTTCATCGTGATTCGAAGACCTGTAGGGTCAATGACCCAGCCCCAATCACTTGCTGGAAGATGAGGATTTTTGATGGACTTAACAACATTCGCCGCGCTGGTGTTACCCGCATTCATATCGGCAGAAGCACAGCGTGAAGCGTAATAACTAAATGAAATGAAATCGACGGTGTTCTTTAGAATCTCGAAATCTTCTTCTTGTGTTTCAAGCACCACACCTTTGTTATCAAATACTTTTTGAGCATAAGATGGGTAGTAACCACGCGATTGAACATCGATAAAGAACAGGTTCTCGCGGTCTTTTTCCATCGCCATCAGCACATCTTCTGGCTTACATGAATATGGATAGAAGTTACCGCCCGCCAGCATACAACCCACTTGGTTTTGCTCATCAACTTCATGGGCAATCTTGGTTACCAAAGCGCTTGCTACTAGCTCATGGTGAGCTGCTTGGTACTTCACTTGGTCGTGATTTTCGCCTTCCTGAAACAACAATCCAGCGCCAGAAAACGGGCTCGCTAGTAAAATATTGATTTCGTTGAAGGTTAGCCAGTATTTCACCAAGCCTTTGTAGTTCTCGAAACAGGTTCTCGCGTAACGGCTAAAGAACTCAATCATCTTACGATTGCGCCACGAACCATACTCGTTGACCAAGTGCATTGGCACATCGAAATGGCACAAGGTAACGAGCGGTTCAATACCGTATTTCTTACACTCTTCAAAAACATCACGGTAAAAATCTAAGCCAGCTTGGTTCGGCTCTAGCTCGTCACCTTTTGGAAAGATTCGGCTCCAAGCGATGGATACGCGGAAGACTTTAAATCCCATCTCTGCCAGTAAGGCGATGTCTTCTTTGTAACGGTGATAAAAGTCTATCGCGTTATGGCTTGGGTAGAACTCGTCTTCGCTGAGCGTCACCTTATCAACCTGACCAAGCTTAATTGGCATGCGGTTCTCACCATAAGGGATCATATCTACGGTTGTTAGGCCTTTACCACCCGCTAAGTGAGCGCCTTCAGACTGGTTTGCAGCAATAGCGCCGCCCCATAAGAAATCTTCGGGAAATTGAATGTTTGACATCGAATACCTCGGAAACAATAAAAGTCACCTTACGCTGAAGTAAGGTGACTGAATAAATTAATCAATTCTAATTAAGACGCGGACACTACTGTCGGCTTGTCTTCTGCCTTACCAGCTTCTTTGTTTGCTGACTCTGAAGTTGCTTTCTCATCGGCATCATCTTCTGGAACATCTTCAAAGCCTAAAACTAGGGTTAGAACAAATGACAGAACAATAGACAATGCGATCAGACCGAACACCCAAACGATACTCATTGGGTCATTCACATCGAAGAACTGAACACTCGTAAACAAGCTTGGTGCTGCCATCGAGTGACTCGCAAGGCCACCCATGCCCGCTAATGCACCTACGATAAAACCAGTAATCATTGTTGCGATAAGTGGACGTTTCAGACGAACAAGCACGCCGTACAATGCAGGCTCAGAGATACCGGCGAAGATAGCTGAAGCACCTGCGGCTAATGATGTCTGCTTTAGTGCGCTGTTTTTGGTTTTGTAAGCAACAGCCAGACACGCACCACCCATACCGAGGTTGGCACCGATTTCTGAAGGCATAACCATACCTTCACGACCCGTCTCAGCAATGGTTTGAATAATCGTTGGAGTAAATACACGGTGCATACCAGTAAGAACAAGTAGAGGCCACAGTGCGCCCATGATAGCAACCGACAACCAACCTAATGTGTCATGAATTGTGTAAACAAGCGCTGAAAGTGCAGTACCAACCCAAATACCAAATGGACCGATAAGTACGATAGCAACCGGAGCTGCAATCAATACGATAAGCATAGGTTTCAGGAAGTTTTTAGTCACAGCAGGGGTAATGCTATCTACCCAACGTTCTATGTAAGAAAGAGCCCAAGTCATCACAAGTACAGGAATAACCGTGTAGGTGTATTTCACTGACGTGATTGGGATACCGAAGAAATCAACGTGCTTGCCTTCTGCTGCTTGCGCCATCAATTCCATAAAGTTCGGGTGGATTAAGACACCGGCAATCGCAATGGAAAGAGACATATTGGTCTTGAATTTGATCGATGCGGAAGCGGCAACCATAACCGGTAGGAAGAAGAAGGCGCCATCGCCAATCGCTTTCAAGATAATCAAGGTAGGTGCATTTGGCTCAACCAAGCCCAGCATCTCAAGTACCATGGCGAGCAGTTTGACCATTGAAGCGCCAATGATTGCTGGGATAAGAGGCGACATGGTACCAACCAGTGCGTCCAACATTTTCGCACCAATTGACTTAGCCGTTAGCTTCTCTTTTTTAGCAGGAACCTCTGACTCAGATACAGTGGATAGCTCACAAAGCGCCATCACTTCTTTGTATGCATACGATACCTCGTTACCAATGATAACTTGTACTTTGTCTCCATTATCAACAACACCCATCACACCTTTCAGTGCTTTTAGCTTGTTAATATCGACGCCATCTTGGCTGTGTAAAACGAATCGTAGTCGAGTCATACAGTGTGTTAGGGCAGCCACATTTGTCTTGCCCCCAAGATGCTCAACAACAGATTTCGCAATTGCGCGGTAATCGTTGGCCATTTTATCCCCCAAAGATCTCTTTCCAGTGATTTTTAAACGCGAATATAGTGAGATGTGACTAATTTTCCGTCAGTAGGATGCAAAAACAATCACAATTGTTGTGAATTGTTGTGAATTGTTGTTTTGTGTCCTTCATCACACTTCCTTAAGTTACCGGTAACATGTTACCGGTAACGCTTATAAGATAAAGCCATATTTACAAGCGATGTTCAAAATTGAGATCACGCGCAAATTTGTTAAGAGGATTGAGTTATGGCTGGTAGTAGTGTCATCGTCATGGGTGTCAGTGCTTGTGGGAAAAGCACGATAGGCGAGCAGTTGGCAAAAAAACTTGGGCGTAAGTTCATTGATGGTGACGACCTTCATCCTCGAGCAAACATTCAAAAAATGGCGTCAGGCCAACCTCTTAATGATGATGATCGCATTCCATGGCTGGAACGCGTTCGTGATGCAGCGTACAGCCTAGAAAGTAAAAATGAGCACGGCATTATTGTGTGTTCTGCGTTGAAGAAGAAGTACCGCGACCAAATTCGCGAAGGGAACAAAAACCTCACCTTTCTCTTTTTAGATGGCAACATTGACCTGATCTTGCATCGAATGCGTCAGCGCCAAGGCCACTTCATGAAAGAGAACATGATTAAAAGCCAGTTCGAAACATTAGAAAGACCCGATCACGAGCCAGATACGGTTGTCATCAGCATTGATGGCGATATTGATGACGTTGTGGACTGTGCTGCGATTGTGCTTTCAATGACTGATGAGGCAGAAACAGCATGACCCTTCCAACCATCCAAGCGGTGACTCAACGATTAATTGAACGAAGCAAAGAGACTCATGAAGCGTTTCTAAACCGAACCCAACACCAAGCCTCTGCTGGCAAAGGTGGTAAAGGGCTTTCTTGCGGCAACTTGGCTCATGCTGTCGCAGCTTCTTGTTCCGATGAGAAACGCTCGATTCTTGATCTCACTAAATCCAATGTGGCGTTAATCAGCTCTTACAACGATATGTTAAGCGCTCACCAACCGTATCAACACTATCCAGATCAGATCAAAAAGGCGTTAGCTAAGTTCGGCCACACCTCTCAAGTAGCGGGCTGTGTTCCCGCGATGTGCGATGGGGTAACTCAAGGGCAACCAGGCATGGATATGTCTTTGTTTTCAAGGGACTTGATTGCTCAATCGACGGCTCTTTCACTGAGTCACAACGTGTTTGATTCAACCCTATTGCTTGGCATTTGCGACAAGATAGCTCCAGGACAACTGATGGGCGCGCTCTCTTTTGCGCATCTACCAACTGCCTTTGTTCCGGCAGGCTTGATGGCAACGGGCATCAGCAATGATGAGAAAGTACACATTCGCCAAGAGTACGCGGCTGGTAAGGTAGGAAAAAGTGCCTTACTGGATATGGAGTGCAACGCTTATCACTCAGCGGGCACCTGCACTTTTTACGGCACAGCCAATACCAATCAGCTGGTATTTGAAGCGATGGGGCTGATGCTTCCGGGCTCAGCGTTTATTCATCCTGACTCTGAATTGCGCGCATCACTCACTCAGCATGCCGCCATTGAAATTGCTTCAATGACACCACAAGCCGCAAACTTCCGCCCACTTTCTGAAGTCTTTACCGCTAAAAGCTTAATCAATGGCATTGTTGCCCTACTCGCATCAGGTGGCAGTACCAACCACAGCATTCACATGGTCGCGGTAGCACGCGCAGCAGGATTTATTCTGACTTGGCAAGACATCAGCGATCTATCCGATGTAGTGCCTTTACTTGCTCGAGTTTATCCCAACGGCCCAGCAGATATGAATGCGTTCCAAGCGGCAGGAGGAGTTCCCGCGCTGTTACGCCGTTTAGATCAAGCCAACTTACTGCACCGAGATGTCACACCTACCTTTGGCTCGTTTGAAGATCAAATGAGTATTCCAGAGCTTGAAAATGGAAAGCTAACGTGGAAAAAATGCAAACAGTCGGCAGATGCAGAGGTAATTGCAGGCCAAGAACAGGTATTCCAAAGCACAGGCGGAACGCGAGTCCTTTCAGGGAACCTTGGCAACGCAGTGATTAAGGTGTCAGCGGTTGCAGAAGAGCAACGTGTAATAGAAGCACCTGCGGCAGTTTTTGATTGCCAACATAAGGTAGAAGCCGCGTATCAACGAGGTGAACTCAACAAAGATTGCATTGTTGTGGTAATGAACAATGGTCCAGCTGCGAACGGTATGCCTGAACTGCATAAGCTCATGCCGATTCTAGGTAATGTTCAGAAACAAGGGTTTAAAGTGGCTCTGGTTACTGATGGGCGCCTTTCCGGAGCCTCAGGAAAGATCCCATCCGCGATTCATGTCTCACCAGAGGCTATTCGAGGAGGAACTATTGGGCTTGTTTGCGAAGGCGATATCCTGCGCTTAGATTGCGCGAGTGGCGAACTCAATAACCTCAACGACATGCAATCTCGCCAAGCGAAGGTATTTGAGGCAGACGCCAACCAGCAAACCATGGGGCGCAACCTATTTAGCGTGATGCGCCAAAGCGTTTCGAGTGCAGAACAAGGGGCGAGTTTTATCGTCTAGCTGTGTCATTACTTAAATGTAATCGAGTAGGAGGAGGCCTCACGGCCTCCGTCCTCTCACACCACCGTACAAGC
>NZ_JBFSSD010000070.1:0-20737 GCF_041466145.1 Vibrio sp. 10N.239.312.D08
AAACCGGCAACCGTTAATAGCGGTTCTAGGGTTCAAATCCCTATCCCTCCACCACCATTAGAAAGCCCGCTGAGAAATCAGCGGGCTTTTTTCTTATCTGCGATATACATAAATAAAAGGGGAAGGGCACTGACATGCTCTTCCCTTTTTTGTATTTAAAACAATGACGACTAGTCCGCTAAATATTTCCCTTCTGCAACTTGCCAGAACGCTCGAATTAGAGGGTTATCTAGCTGTGCTCGCTTACAACATACGCCTAACTCAAATGGCTTGATAGGTTCTATCTTTAAGCGGCTAACTTTATCTCTTACTGGACTGTTGTTTATGACCACATCAGGTGCGATGCCAACTCCACATCCTAGTGCCACCATACTTACAATCGCCTCATGGCCAGAAACTTGCGCGTATATGTTGGGTTTTATCTTCATCTTTTTAAACCATGCATTGGCTCGTTCACGCGCTGTTCCTGCTTCTGGGATGATAAAGGGCACTTCATTCCAGTTTGGCTTATCGGATTGCAGTTGTTGGCTAAAGCTACTCACACCAGATGGAATGATGACTGACAGTGGAATATCGCTGATGGTTTCGAATTCTAACCTTGAAGGAAGGATGTCTGGCTTTGCTGAAATCGCGATATCCGCTTCATCGTTTAAGATCTTGTCGATGGATTGAGCTGGATCACCAGTAGAGAGCTTAAATTCAATATACGGATGAATAGCCCTAAATTCGGTTATGAGTTCAGGTAGGTGACTGTAGCTAGCCGTTACTGAACAAAATATACGGATCTCACCTTTAAGTTCTTGCTCTCCGCCCTTCAGGTGAAGGTTATATTGCTGCCACTCTCCCACGATGCTCAATGCTACAGGCAATAGGTGTTTTCCTGCTGGGGTAAGATCAACACTGCGGTTGTCTCTGATTAGCAGTTCTTGTCCTGTTTCCTCTTCAAGCTTTTGTATCTGACGGCTCAGCGCTGAAGGACTGACGTGCATAGCAGCAGCGGTTTTGCTGAAACTCTTGCTGTCGCATAAATGTATAAATAATTGTAGAGATTTTATGTTCATGTTCTGCGATCGTTTCCATGTTGCATTTATTGCAATAACTAATTGTGAATATATCACTTTCAGCAACGGAGTGTCTGTTTTAGTATGAAGTCATTCGATAGAGAGATATCGACCTTACGGACTTATTTTTAAAGGAGTGCCCTAGAATGGCTAACTATTTCAATACATTAAACCTTCGTGAACAACTAGACCAATTAGGTCGTTGCCGCTTTATGGATCGTGAAGAATTCGCGACAGAAGCTGAATACCTTGAAGGTAAGAAAATCGTAATTGTTGGTTGTGGTGCTCAAGGCCTAAACCAAGGTCTAAATATGCGTGATTCTGGTCTAGACGTATCTTACGCTCTACGCCAAGCGGCAATTGATGAAAAGCGTCAATCATTCAAAAATGCTGATGAAAACGGCTTTGTTGTGGGTAGCTACGAAACGCTAATCCCTCAAGCAGACCTAGTAATCAACCTTACTCCTGATAAGCAACACACAAACGTTGTTGAAACAGTAATGCCTCTAATGAAGCAAGGCGCTGCTCTTGGTTACTCTCACGGCTTCAACGTTGTGGAAGAAGGCATGCAATTACGTGCTGACCTTACTGTAGTAATGGTTGCACCTAAGTGTCCTGGCTCTGAAGTTCGCGAAGAGTACAAACGTGGCTTCGGTGTACCAACACTTATCGCTGTTCACCCAGAAAACGACCCTAAAGGCGAAGGTTGGGATATCGCTAAAGCTTGGGCTGCAGGTACTGGTGGTCACCGTGCAGGTTGCCTAGAGTCTTCTTTCGTAGCAGAAGTTAAATCTGACCTGATGGGTGAGCAAACTATCCTTTGTGGCATGCTACAAGCGGGTTCTATCGTATCTTACGAGAAGATGATTGCTGATGGCATCGAACCTGGCTACGCAGGCAAGCTTCTACAATACGGTTGGGAAACGATTACTGAAGCACTTAAGTTTGGTGGCGTAACTCACATGATGGATCGCCTATCTAACCCGGCTAAAGTTAAAGCGTTTGAGCTTTCTGAAGAGCTTAAAGACCTAATGCGTCCGCTTTACAACAAGCACATGGATGACATCATCTCTGGTCACTTCTCTAGCACAATGATGGCTGACTGGGCGAACGATGACGTGAACCTACTAGGCTGGCGTGAAGAGACAGGCGAAACTGCATTCGAAAACTACCCAGCTTCTGACGTAGAAATCTCAGAGCAAGAGTACTTCGACAACGGTATCCTAATGGTTGCTATGGTTCGTGCCGGTGTTGAGCTAGCATTCGAAGCTATGACGGCATCAGGCATCATTGATGAGTCTGCTTACTACGAATCTCTACATGAGCTTCCACTAATCGCAAACACAGTTGCTCGTAAGCGTCTTTACGAAATGAACGTTGTAATCTCTGATACTGCTGAGTACGGTAACTACCTATTCGCTAACGTAGCAACACCGCTACTACGTGAGAAGTTCATGCCTTCAGTAGCAACGGACGTCATCGGCCGTGGTCTAGGTGAGACATCTAACCAAGTTGATAACGCTAAGCTAATTGAAGTAAACGAAGCTATCCGTAACCACCCTGTAGAATACATTGGTGAAGAGCTACGTAGCTACATGAGCGACATGAAGCGTATCGCTGTTGGCGGTTAATCTTCCAGTTCATCACTGAATAAAAATAGCCCTGAACATTTGTTCGGGGTTTTTTTATGCTTGCAACTATTTTACCGGTGAAGGCTTGATAGATTGAGGAAAAAATAAAGGCTTACCCGAAGGTAAGCCTTTATTCGAACTTGAACTGATTGAAAAAAATGACTATTTTTCTGAAAGCTTTGCTTCTAGTTCAGCCAGTTTTTGTTCCATTTCAGTGAGCTTCTGGCGAGTGCGAAGCAGTACTTGTGTTTGAACATCAAACTCTTCACGGCTCACAACGTCTAGCTTGTTGAGTTGGCCTTGGATAACTTGGCGAACTTTTTGGTCTACGTCTGAACCAAGCTCTTTTACTGGTTGAGGCATAGAATCGTGGATCTGCTTAGCAATTTGCTCTAGTTTTTTTGGATCAAACATATCAATTAAAACTCCTGAATATTTATCACTATTCTATTTAATCACATCAAAGATGTCGCCTATGGCGTACAAAAAAAGGCCACCGAAGTAGCCTTTTTATTGTTAATACGACAGGGAAATTACTTATTGTTAGCTAATTCTCTGTGCGCCGCTTTTGCTTCATCAACACGGGCCAGCTTCTCGAGATCTTTATCTTCGAGGAAAACTGGAATTGGTTTATGTTTTTCGGCTAAGTAGCTATAAATAACCGGCAGAACAAACAGCGTAAACAGCGTACCAATCGCCAGACCAGCAACGATAACAATACCGATACTAAAGCGCTGAGCTGCACCTGCACCCGTGGCGTACATCAATGGGATCAGGCCTGCAATCATCGCCGCTGTTGTCATTAGGATTGGACGTAGACGTCCCCTTGCCGCCTCCATAACCGCCTCTTTGCGTGATAATTTATTATGTAGCTGCTCTTCTTTTGCTACCTCACAGATCAAGATACCGTGCTTGGTAATCAGACCAACCAAGGTAATCAGCCCCACTTGCGAGTAGATGTTCATCGTCGCTGCGCCCCAAGCGAGCGCAATCAATGCACCACATATTGCGAGTGGCACCGACACCATGATAACCAATGGATCTTTTAACGACTCAAATTGAATCGCCAGAACCAAGAAGATGATCGCCAGTGCTAAACCGAACGTCACATACAGTGCGCTGCCTTCTGTTACAAACTGACGCGACTCACCCATGTAGTCATGGTTATAGCCTGCAGGTAATTTGGTTTGGGCAATGTTTTCAAACCAGTTTACCGCATCACCCATCGCCGCGCCCGGCATAGGAACCGCACCGACCGTCGCTGAGTTCAACTGGTTGAAGTGAGGAAGAGAGCGAGGCTCTGCCACCACATCAATTGTTACCAAGCTACCGAGAGGAACAGCATCACCATTGCTGGCTCGAACGTAGTAATGATTCATTGACTCTGGGTTTAAGCGGAACTTACGCTCAACCTGAGGGATCACTTCATAAGAACGACCGTTGAGGTCAATACGGTTAACGTAACCATCCGACATCATGGTGCTTAGGGTGACACCGATATCTTGCATCGTTACCCCATAAGCGCCCGCCATATCTTTATCAATTTGAATCTTCATCGTTGCTGAATCGTAGTTCAAATCAAGGTCAGAGTAGACAAAGAGAGGGCTATCTTTCACATCCGTTAAAATATCGGTTGCGATAGCGAATAAGCTCTCAAAGCTGCTTGGTGTGGTAATCACAAACTGGAGTGGTAGACCAGAACCGGCACCCGGCAACTCTGGCATTTGGAACGCGGTTACTGCCATGCCTGGGATATCTTGTAGCAATCCACTGATACGGTTCGTTACCTCAGATTGGCTAGCCGTGCGCTCACTCCATGGCACCATTGAGGCAATACCAAATGCTTGGTTTGAGTTTGGTACACCAGTGAAGGATTGAGCGTATTGGATTTCAGGCTGGGTCACCAAGATACCGCTCACGTCATCCATCGTGTTACTTAGGTAGTCTAGGTTAGCCGTTGATTGACCAGTACCAATCATCATCACCACCCCTTTATCTTCTGCAGGGGCAAGTTCACTTGGGATGAATTTAAACAGCATCGGCAAGCTTAAAAATACAATGACCGCAAAGCCAATGATAACCGGACGATGATCCATGATCGCATGCAGCATCTTAGAGTAACGGCCTGTCATACGATCAAGTACGCTGTGTACCTTCAGTTCAAACTTACTCGGCTGTGCATTTTCTTTTAGCAGCTTTGAACACATCATTGGAGACAGTGTTAAAGCGATGATTCCAGAAACAAATACCGCGCCAGCGAGGGTTAATGCGAACTCTTTAAACAGCGAGCCTGTGATACCACCCATCATTGCGATAGGGGCATAAACCGCGCCCAATGTCAGTGTCATTGCAATAACCGGTACTGCAATTTCACGGGTACCAATGATGGCAGCCCTGAAAGGAGATTCCCCCAATTTGACGTGTCGATCGACGTTTTCCAGTACTACGATTGCATCATCAACCACTAGACCGATTGCTAATACCATCGCCAGTAGCGTCATTAAGTTCCATGAGAAACCCATGACTTGCATCACCATCGCAACACCAACCAGCGATAAAGGGATGGTTACGATAGGAATGATAACCGCACGCAATGAGCCTAAGAATAGCGTGATAACCACTAATACAATCAGCGCGGCTTCAACAATCGTGTGTATAACCTCTTGAATGGATTCATTAATCGCAATGGTTGAGTCATACATGATATTCATGCTGATATTGCTTGGTAGGTTTCGCTCCAACTCAGGATACAGCTGCATAACATCAGCAGCAATGTTGATCGGGTTAGCACTTGGCGCTGCATTGATGGCGGTTACAACCGTTTGTTTGCCATTAGCACTTGCGCGAACCACATCGTGGCTTTTTTCTAGTGAAACCTTAGCAATATCACCTAAGCGAACAATAGAACCGCCATTTTGACTGGTTTTGACCACCAACCTTTCTAATTCATCGGTATTGGTTACTTGGGTATTGGCACTGCCGTTGTACAGCATAAACTCACCAATTGCTTGGCCAGTTGCTGATTGGTAGTTGTTTGCATTAAGCACCGTCATCACGTCAGTGGCTGTCAGGTTTAATGCTGCCATTTTGGAAGGATCAAGCCATACACGTAATGCGTATTTGATCCCGCCGTACAAGTCGACCTTTGATACGCCATTAACGGTAAACAGTTGTGGGTTAACCACTCGCTCAAGGTAGTCGGTAATTTGGCTTGCAGAGAGTTCATCACTCGTAAAACCAATGTAGAGTACCGCCGTTGTTGAACCGGTAGACATAGTTACGGTTGGATCTTCGGCTTCTTTAGGTAGCTGAGAACGAACCGAGTTGGTCTTGGCCAAGATATCCGACAGCGCGGCATTCGGGTCGGTATTGAGCTTCATATTGACCGTAATAGTCGAGCTACCGAGTACGGACTGCGACGTCATATAATCAATATTATCGGCTTGAGCGATCGCTTGTTCTAATGGCTGAGTTATAAAGCCTTGGATCAGATCGGCACTGGCACCGTAATAGCTCGTCGTGACCGTCACGATCGTATTTGTCATGTCTGGGTATTCACGAACCTGCATTTTGAAGATTGCTTGGAAGCCAAGCAATGCGATCAAAAAGCTGATTGAAATAGCCAGAACTGGACGTTTAATAAAAACATCAGTAAAGCGCATGATTCCTCCAATTACAGCATTGGTGTTTCAGCTGGCGGCGTCGTTGCATCACTTTCTACAACTCGAACTTTAGCATTGTTACTTAAACGAACTTGACCCGTTGTCACGACAACATCGCCAGGCTCTACGCCTTCCAGTATGTGAGCAATACTTTCTGTACGTTCACCTACTTTCACCACTTGTTGTTTCACACGCTGCACACCATCTTCTTCACGTAAAATATAAACATTGTCACCGTAAAGTGTGAAAGTGATGGCCGTCTGAGGCAGTGTCACTTGGTTTGCTAGTTTAGGTAGAATGATGTTAGCGCGCGCAAACATACCGCTACGTAACTTACCATCGTTGTTTGGGATATCGGCTTGTACTTGGATAAGACCACTTTGGATGCTAACCGCAGGCTCAATGGCACTAATAGAACCTTTAAACGGTTTTTCTGGGTATGCATCAACGAAGATGTCGATCGCCTGACCAACCTCAATACGAGAGATGTCATTTTGAGAAATAGTGAAGCGTAGGCGCATAACACTGGTGTCTTCTAGGCGAACGATGTCAGTGCCAGATTGTAGGTATTGGCCTAGATACACATTACGAATACCGACAGTGCCGTCAAACGGAGCGCGGATCTCGCGACGGGCAATCGATGCTTTAAGGCTTTCAATATCAGCCGCTAACGATAAGAAATTAGCTTCTGCTTCATCGAAGGCTTCCTTAGAGATAGAGCCTTTCTTGAATAGCCCTTGGTAGCGCTTGTATTTAGCTTCAGCAGCCGGTAAGCGTGCCTCAGAGCTTTTTAGATTGGCTTTCTCTACATCAGAATCAAGGCGGATCAGTTGTTGGTCATTTTTAACCTCAGTACCTGATTCGAAAGAAATTTGATCGATAACACCGCTGGTTTCGTTCGCTAGTGTCACACCTTGGTTAGGTTCGATGAAGCCGATAGCTTCAATCACTGGAACCCAGTCGATCGGCTGAACTTCAGTTACCGTTACTGGAAACTCTGGTTCAGGGCGGTTGGCCATATACTCAGCAATTTTTTGTTGTTTGAACATGTTAAACCCAATAACGCTGCCGAAAAGTAGTACAGCGATGAGTAACATGAAGAAAGTCCACTTTTTCATTATGGTCAAAACTCCGATCTAGTGTTTAATTATTGCGTCCCAACTGGCTTCGATTGCAGATTCTAGTTCTGCCTCATCAAGTTGGTAAAATCCTAAAGAATGCTTGCGTGCTAGAGAAACACTAGCCGCCAAGCTCAATCCACCTAATACTTCATTGTTAAGTGGTTTAAACAATCCTTGTTCTTTCCCCTCATTAAATAGCAGCTCAACTTGGGCAAACATTTTACGTTCTAGTTCCCTGAAGTTTAGGCTATTTGTGATGGGTAGAGAGTCATACTGAACCCGATTTTTTATTGCGGCTAAATTCGTTCCTGCTAAGTTCCATATGTTCAACCACATAGTACGGTAGCGTTGTTTAATTGGATCCGAATCATTAACCCCTTGTTGAACAGCATCAGCTACTCTTTGAGTCACGAGCATTCGAACATCTTCTATCAAATGCTCTTTATCATCGAAGTAGCGATAGATAGTGCCTGCAGCCACTCCCGCTTCTTTGGCTAATTTTTGCATTGAAAGGCCTTGGAAACCGACCTCTGCAATTAGCTTTTCAGCTGCAGAAAGTATTTGCTGGCGTTTATCCCGAGGTGCATGAGTTGTCATATTTCAACCACCAATGAATGAACGTTCATTCATTATAGCCTAATAACCACACACATGTGCAACAAAGTTTTACATAATCAGCGTAAAAATCTTGTATAAGAGAACGTAGCATTCGTGCTGTTGCAGCATTATTATAGGCGCGCAATTGAATTCGCCCCTCTAGACCAAACTGAGAATCAAATGAAACTGAACCCAAGACAAGATGAAGCCGTGAAATATGTTTCGGGCCCCTGCTTAGTATTAGCGGGCGCTGGATCCGGTAAAACACGTGTTATCACCAATAAAATTGCTTATCTGGTTCAGGAATGTGGCTATAAGGCGCGTAATATTGCGGCGGTGACCTTTACTAATAAAGCGGCACGCGAGATGAAAGAGCGTGTTGGGCAAACTCTAGGTAAGGGCGAATCGAAAGGGCTGATTGTTTCGACTTTTCATACCATGGGCTTAACCATCATTCGCCGTGAATACAAAGCGCTGGGTTTGAAAGCGGGTTTCTCTCTGTTTGATGACCAAGACCAGTTAGCTTTGTTAAAAGAGTTAACAGAGAGACAGATCGATGGTGATAAGGATTTGCTACGCGCTTTAATGAGCACCATTTCGAATTGGAAAAATGACATGCTGACGCCAGATCAGGCGAAAGCACGTGCTCAAGGCGAACAAGAGCAGTTGTTTGCATTCTGTTTTGAGATGTACCAGAAACAGATGAAGGCATACAACGCACTCGATTTTGATGATCTGATCGCGATGCCTGTATTACTACTGAAAACCAATCAAGAGGTGCGTGAGCGCTGGCAGTCGCGTATCCGCTATTTACTGGTCGATGAATACCAAGATACCAACACCAGCCAATATGAGTTGGTTCGTTTACTGGTGGGAGAGCGTGGTCGCTTGACGGTAGTAGGTGACGATGACCAATCTATCTATTCATGGCGTGGTGCAAAACCGCAAAACTTGGTGTTGCTGGGTGAGGACTATCCAAATCTTCGCTTGATCAAACTCGAGCAAAACTATCGCTCAACCAGCCGAATATTACGTGCGGCGAACATCTTGATCGCCAACAACCCACACGTTTATGAAAAGTCACTATTCTCAGAGATCCCAGACGGTGAAAAGCTCAAGGTACTGAATGCTAAGAATGAAGAGCATGAAGCAGAGCGTATTACCGGCGAGATCATCGCCCACAAGTTTTTGAACCGTACTGAATACAAAGATTACGCAGTGCTTTACCGTGGTAACCACCAATCACGCTTGATTGAAAAAGCGCTGATGCAGAACCGTGTGCCTTACAAGATCTCTGGCGGTACCTCTTTCTTCGCGAGAGCCGAGATTAAAGACATCATGGCTTACCTGCGTGTGTTGGTGAACCCTGATGATGACAACGCCTTCCTACGTATTGTAAACACACCGCGCCGAGAGATTGGTCCGGTGACGCTTGAGAAGTTAGGCAGCTACGCCAATATGCGTGGCAAGAGCTTGTTTGAAGCCAGCTTTGAGATGGGCTTAGAGCAGACACTGACGGGGCGTGGTTTAGAAAATTTGCGCCGCTTCGGTGACTGGATTGTTCGTATCTCAGACAATGCCGAGCGTGGTAATACGGTTGAAGCCGTTCGTTCTTTGGTTCGTGACATCAACTACGAAGATTGGTTGTACGAAACCTCAGCGAGCCCGAAAGCCGCTGAAATGCGAATGAAGAACGTCTCTGATCTGTATAGCTGGATTGTGGCCGATCTTGAGGGTGACAACTACGATAAAGAAGAGAAAACCCTGCGCGAGGTGGTTCAACGTTTAACGCTGCGCGATATGATGGAGCGTGGTGAGGATGATGACGATGCAGATCAAGTCCAATTAATGACATTGCATGCATCGAAAGGTCTAGAGTTCCCATATGTATTCCTGATGGGTGCAGAAGAGGGCATCTTGCCGCACCAAACCAGTGTCGATGAAGGCAACGTAGAAGAAGAACGTCGTCTTATGTATGTGGGGATTACTCGAGCGCAGAAAGAGCTGACTTTTACTAAGTGTCGTGAACGTCGTCAATATGGTGAATTAATAAAGCCAACACAAAGCCGCTTCCTCGATGAGCTGCCGCACGATGATGTGGAGTGGGAAAGCGTTAAGAAGCCTCAATCCGCTGAAGAAAGAATGGAAAAAGGGCAGGCGCACATTGCGAATATTCGAGCGATGTTCAACAAGAAGTAATGCCCTACTTTAATCGCACTATATAGAAGCCAATAAAAAAGGTGACCATGAGGTCACCTTTTCTGAATCTGGCATTTTTAATTACAGACCGGCAATCATGTGCTCGATAGCATCTTTGATTTCGTCGTCTGAACAATCCATACATGAACCTTTCGCTGGCATCGCATTGAAGCCGTTGATTGCGTGGTCAGCTAGAATGTCGCGACCTTGAGCAATGCGAGGACCCCAGTCACCAGCATCACCTGTTTTAGGTGCGCCACTTACGCCAGATGCGTGACAAGCGATACAAAAGGTACCGTAAACTGCTGCGCCATCACGAGGGCCTGTTGGTTCTGCGGCTACTGGCTCGCTGCCGACTAGGTAAACTTGGCCAACTGGTTTGATGCGTTCAGCAATTGCATCGTGCTCCGCTTCGCTTAGGCCTGCAGCCATTGCGCCAGTTGAAAAGGTTAAAACTGCGATGACAACGCTTAAAATTCGACGAGACATATCCATTAAACTCACTTTACATTCCCAAGGTAAGTACATGCTTACCAATTTATAGTGTTGGAAGGGTGTTTTGGCTTTAACCAGCAAAGAGCAACTGTTAAACCAATGTAAATAATGGGTGATTATATCCCGATAAGTTGTTGCAATAAACAACAACTTATAAGCTGTGGCGGGGTGTAGTACTCAAATAAGGGGTTTATCACATATTAACTGTCGAAAAAGAGACCAAACAGAAAAAAAAGTTAAAAAAGTACTAGACGGCATTGGGTGATATACGTATTATTCCACTCCGCCGACAGGGCATGCGCCTGTAGCTCAGCTGGATAGAGCGTTGGCCTCCGGAGCCAAAGGCCGAAGGTTCGAATCCTTTCAGGCGCGCCATCCGGTCTCTTACTTCGGTAAGTGAGAAATTGGCAAAAAGAAATAATGGTGGCTATAGCTCAGTTGGTAGAGCCCTGGATTGTGATTCCGGTGGTCGCGAGTTCGAATCTCGTTAGCCACCCCATTCTTTCTTTACAAAATATCGGTAGCTTCGGCTTCCAGTGTTGATTCATTATTCCCAAGAGTCGATACAAAACTAGTCGGTGAATAGCGCAGCTTGGTAGCGCATCTGGTTTGGGACCAGAGGGTCGGGGGTTCGAATCCCTCTTCACCGACCACTATTTCAATAATCGCTTTTAAGCGGTTATATAAAAAATTAGTGGTGGCTATAGCTCAGTTGGTAGAGCCCTGGATTGTGATTCCGGTGGTCGCGAGTTCGAATCTCGTTAGCCACCCCATTAATTTTGGTAGCTTCTTTGAAGTTCCCAGTTTGAGAAATCAAACGAAACGTCTCGGTGAATAGCGCAGCTTGGTAGCGCATCTGGTTTGGGACCAGAGGGTCGGGGGTTCGAATCCCTCTTCACCGACCACCTTAAGAAGCCCTAGTCGAAAGACTAGGGCTTTTTTACATCTGAAACTTAGATAACTTGAACAGAGTGGGGTTCGCCTGATGTTCAAAGAATGTCTCTTCACTGATCACTTAAGAAGCCTCAACTAGCCGTCCGCGTCAGAAATGACGGGGCTTCTTACATCTATCTCCCCTTCTTATATAAGACAGATTCCTAACGATCTGCTTGATAATGGTGCTGCTACAGAGTTGCTTTCTTTATCAAATGTACAGTTCTATATCTAATTTTATATAAATGGAGTGCTCAATAATTCGACATATTAATGGGTTTGGTCTAAAGACTTTTATGAAAAGTGAAACCTGACCCTAAATTTGCTCACTAAGGCCTGAATTTGACAGCTTTGTACGCATTTGGTCGTTCAAAAACTCCTCTGATTTATTAGGCCTTTCGTTTGTCTGTTTTGTATTTACCAAAATAATGCAGATGGCTAAATGTATGGCTAATTAACGTTTATCTGGTTGTTTTATTTGTTTAAATTAACAAAATTAGCGTTTGTTTCTATAGTGTTAATTGTTTTTTGGAATAATTATTTGTTTTTAGTGGCTGGTAGTGAGATCTGCTTTGAAGCACGGCTTTAACTCTACAAGTAAGTAGTGGTAGGGAGTTTGTGAGTATTTCTTGCCGATAATATAATGTTGATTTTTCTTACTATATGCTCTTTTGGTGAATAGTTATGTGGCACTTTTGCTTGCTAAGCGTTTAATGTCGACTTTTTATCCTATTTTTGTTGCTTTTCTGTGAATTATTTGCCAAATTGTCAACCGTATAAAATATCAGAACAATATTCTGGTAAGAATGGATTCAATTTTGCAGACAGGGCAGAAAGCTGCCAAAGCAGTAGAGGTCTGGTAATGTCACTTTTAGAAGTAAAAAATCTTCGTATCGAATACCCATCTCGTCATGGAGTTCACGCCGCAGTTAAATCACTTTCGTTCAACATTGAACGTGGTGAGATTGTTGGTGTTGTAGGCGAGTCTGGTGCAGGTAAATCAACAGTAGGTAATGCTGTGATCGATTTGCTGAGCCCTCCTGGCCGCATTGCTAGCGGCGAGGTATTTCTGGATGGCGAAAAAGTCTCTGGTTTATCTCCTGAACAGATGCGTTCTGTTCGCGGCTCAAAGATTGGTTTTATCTTCCAAGACCCAATGACTTCTCTTAACCCTCTATTCACAGTAGAACAGCAGTTAAAAGAGACGATTCATGCCAACATGAAGGTTTCGGATCAAGAAGCCTACCAGCGCTCATTAGACTTGATGAACCAAGTGGGTATCCCACAACCAGAAAACCGTTTAAAGCAGTACCCTCACCAATTCTCTGGCGGTATGCGTCAGCGTGTGGTTATCGCGATCGCATTGGCAGGTGAACCTGACCTAATCATCGCAGATGAACCAACAACAGCACTGGATGTTTCTATCCAAGACCAGATCTTGGGTTTGATTCGCGACCTATGTATTAAGAAGAACGTAGGTTGCATGTTGGTCACGCACGACATGGGCGTGGTATCTAACGTTACCGACCGCGTAGCCGTTATGTATCGTGGTGACTTAGTTGAGTTTGGCCCAACAGCGAAAGTTCTGGGTACTCCTGAGCACCCATATACACACAGTCTTATCTCTGCGGTTCCTCGTTCGGATCGCAAACTCGATCGTTTCCCTCTTGTTAGCTACATCGAAGAAGCACAAGAGATGGAACCATTGGATGTGAAGAACCACTGGTTAGGTCAAAGCCAAGATCACCGTGATTACACTGGCCCTCTGTTGAACGTTGAGAACGTAAACTTACGCTTTACTACCAAAGATTCTTTCTTTGAGAGCCGTCGTGAGTACGTTCAAGCATCAAACAACGTGAGCTTTGAAGTGCATGAAGGTGAGACGTTTGGTTTAGTAGGTGAATCAGGTTCAGGTAAATCAACGATTGCTCGTGTGATTGCTGGCTTGTACGCACCAAACTCAGGCAAGGTAACGTTTGAAGGCGTTGATCTTACTGGTCTGAAATCTGAAAAAGAACGTCGCCCTATGCGTCGTCAAATGCAGATGGTTTTCCAAAACCCTTACACATCAATGAACCCTCGAATGAAGATATTCGACATCATTGCTGAACCTATCCGATTCCATAAGCTTACTCGCAACGAAAATGAAACTCGTCAGATCGTGAACGACCTGCTAGAGCACGTGGGTTTAGGCAAAATGGCTGGGGTGAAGTACCCACACGAATTCTCAGGTGGTCAACGTCAGCGTATTTCTATCGCTCGCGCTTTGGCGACTCGCCCACGTCTTTTGATTTGTGATGAACCAACATCGGCACTGGACGTGTCGGTACAGGCTCAGATTCTTAACCTACTAAAAGACTTACAAGACGAGCTAAACCTAACCATGCTGTTCATCAGTCACGATCTACCGGTTATTCGCCAAATGTGTGACCGTGTTGGTGTGATGCAGATGGGGACATTATTGGAGGTTGCGCCAACGGAGCAGCTGTTCCAATCACCTCAGCATGAATACAGCAAACAACTGATTTCTTTAATGCCTGAATTTACAGGCTTAAGAGAAGAAAAAGCAGTGGCACAAGCCGCGGTATAAAAATCAGCAGGCTGGAGTTTAGCTTGCTAACAACAATAAACAGACGCAAATACAACAACTAGGGATCTGGATTCCCGCATGAAGGAGTTATGCAATGAAAACCATGAAAAGCAAATTAGCAGTAGCTTTAATGGCAGCTGGCCTAAGCTTTAGTGCAGCAGCAGCAGATATTACCGTTGGCTACGCAGCTGACCCAGTATCACTTGACCCGCACGAGCAGCTGTCTGGTGGCACACTGCAAATGTCTCACATGGTGTTTGACCCTCTAGTACGTTTCACTCAAGAGATGGATTTTGAAGGCCGCCTAGCATCTAGCTGGGAGCGTGTTGATGAAACGACTTTCCGCTTCAACCTACGTAAAGGTGTGAAATTCCACTCTGGTAACGAACTGACTGCTGATGATGTTGTGTGGACTTTTGAACGTCTACAAGCTTCTCCAGACTTTAAGTCTATCTTCACGCCATACGAAAAAATGGTAAAAGTGGATGACTACACAGTTGAGCTAGTATCAAAAGCGGCTTACCCACTAGTACTACAAACAGCAACTTACATCTTCCCAATGGACAGCAAGTTCTACTCTGGCCAAACAGCGGAAGGTAAAGACAAGTCTGAGCTAGTTAAGCACGGTAACTCGTTTGCTTCGACTAACGTTTCAGGTACTGGTCCATTTATCGTAACGCAGCGTGAGCAAGGCGTTAAAGTAACGTTCGAGCGTTTCAACGATTACTGGGACACAGAAACTGAAGGCAACGTAGACAAGCTAACACTTGTGCCAATCAAAGAAGACGCGACACGTGTTGCAGCACTTCTTTCTGGCGACGTTGATATGATTCACCCAGTAGCACCAAACGATCACAAGCGTGTTAAAAACGCTAAGAACATCGATCTAGTGACGCTACCTGGTACTCGTATCATCACGTTCCAAATGAACCAAAACAGCAACGAAGCACTTAAAGATGTTCGCGTTCGTCAGGCGATTGTTCACGCAATCAACAACGAAGGTATCGTTAAGAAGATCATGAAAGGCTTCGCAACAGCAGCTGGTCAGCAAAGCCCAACAGGCTACGCGGGTCACAACGAAGACCTAGTTCCTCGTTACGATCTGAAAAAAGCGAAAGAGCTGATGAAAGAAGCGGGCTACGAAGATGGCTTTACGCTAACTATGATGGCTCCAAACAACCGTTACGTGAACGATGCGAAAGTAGCGCAAGCGTCTGCGGCAATGCTGTCTAAGATTGGTATCAAAGTTGATCTTAAAACTATGCCTAAAGCACAGTACTGGCCTGAGTTTGACCTATGTTCAGCAGACATGATGATGATCGGCTGGCACTCAGATACAGAAGATTCAGCTAACTTCAACGAGTTCCTAACTATGACTCGTAACGAAGAGACTGGCCGTGGTCAATACAACTGTTCTGGCTACTCAAACCCAGAAATGGATGCGATCGTAGAAGCTTCTAACACTGAAACTGACCCAGTTAAGCGTGCTGAAATGCTGAAAGGCGTTGAAGCAACACTTTACAACGACGCAGCATTCGTACCGCTACACTGGCAAAGTGAAGCGTGGGGCGCGAAGTCTAACGTAGGTGCAGCAGACGTAGTAAACCCAATGGTTATGCCTTACTTCGGCGACCTAGTTGTAAAATAATCTAGCTTGCTAGAATCGAGAGCCTGAAGCTTTTCAGGCTCTCAAATTATTAAGAAATAGATTTAAGTTTCGGTATTTGGTCTTCCTTCAGTCTGGCTAAATACCTTTTTTAAGACTGAATTTTGTTATCTAGTCGCGGATTTCGATTAGATAGTCATGGATAGATAAGGGGCAAGGAATGGTTACGTTTCTGGTCAAGCGCCTGTTTCAGGCACTGATAGTGATGTTTGTGATCAGTTTGGTGGCGTTTGCCATTCAGGATAACCTGGGCGACCCGTTGCGTGAGTTAGTCGGTCAATCTGTTTCAGAATCGGAGCGTCAAGCGCTGCGTGATGAACTCGGCTTAAATGATCCCTTCATTACAAAATACACTCGCTTTGTGGGCGCTGCTCTACAAGGTGATCTTGGTACTTCATATTTCTTTAAACGCCCTGCTGTGGACGTAATCTTAGATAAACTCGTAGCAACGCTTGAGCTTGTGTTCGGCGCTTCTCTGATCATTGTTTGTCTGTCGATTCCACTTGGCGTTTATTCTGCAATACACCCAAAAAGCTTCTTCACTAAACTGGTGATGGCGGGCAGTAGTATCGGCATTTCTGTGCCTGTTTTCTTAACCGCAATCATGTTGATGTATGTATTCTCTATTGAGTTAGGTTGGCTGCCGTCGTTTGGACGTGGTGAGACCGCAAACTGGTTTGGCTGGGAGTCTGGTTTCTTAACGATAGATGGCCTTGCACACTTAGTGCTGCCGAGTATTGCTCTAGCATCTATCATGCTGCCTCTGTTCATTCGTCTAGTACGCTCTGAAATGCTAGAGGTTCTTAGCTCTGAATATATCAAGTTTGGTAAAGCAAAAGGTCTAGCGCTGAACAAGATTTACTACCAACACGCTTTGAAAAACACAATGCTGCCAGTACTAACGGTAGGCGGTGTTCAAATCGGTACTATGGTGGCTTACACCATTCTTACTGAAACTGTATTTCAGTGGCCGGGTACCGGCTTCCTATTCCTTGAAGCGATTAACCGAGTGGATACACCACTGATTACCGCATACGTTATCTTCGTTGGCCTGATCTTCGTAGTAACTAACACCATTGTTGACTTGCTATACGGCATCATTAACCCAACAGTGAACATCACAGGGAAAGGAGCATAATCATGGAACAAACAACAACAGCTCCATCTCGTTGGGAGCGATTCAAGCAGTCAGACATTCTGTACTACTTCTTACGTGACAAAGTGGCAATGGTGAGCTTCGCTATCTTTGCAGCTTTCCTTGTTATGGCATTAGCGGCACCGATTCTAGCGCCAACAGACCCGTATGACGTGACGTCTATCGACATCATGGATTCTGAGTTGCCACCATCTTGGATGGAAGACGGCGAAGAACGCTTCCTACTGGGTACTGATGAGCAGGGTCGTGATATCTTATCTACGATGCTTTACGGCTCGCGTCTGTCATTGACGATCGGTTTCCTAGCGGTAGGTCTTCAGCTGACTCTCGGTATCATCATTGGCCTGTCTGCAGGTTACTTCGGTGGTCGTATTGATAGCTTCTTGATGCGTTTTGCCGATGTTCAGCTTTCGTTCTCAACCATGATGGTTGCGATCATTGTCTCGGCCATCTTTAAGGCGAGTTTCGGTAGTGACTTCTACGCGCAATATGCGGTTGTTATGCTGGTGGTGATCATCGGTATTGCTGAATGGCCGCAGTATGCTCGTACGATTCGTGCATCGGTATTGGCAGAGAAGAAGAAAGAGTACGTAGAAGCGGCACGTGTGATGGGCTTTAGAGCGCCTCGCATCATGTTCCGCCATATTCTGCCTAACTGTTTATCACCGATTTTGGTTATCTCTACGGTACAGGTGGCAAATGCCATCATGTCAGAAGCGGCACTTTCTTTCCTCGGTTTAGGTCTTCCGGTAGACCAACCGTCACTCGGTGCCCTGATCAGTACTGGTTTTAACTACATTTTCTCAGGAGCATGGTGGATCACAGCATTCCCAGGTGTGCTTTTGGTAACATTGGTTCTCGTTATTAACCTATTAGGCGACTGGTTACGTGACGTGTTTAACCCGAAAATTTATAAAGGGTGATAGCCCGGTTTGATTTTTAGTAAAAAAAGTCACTAAATTAAGAGCCGTAAGCAATTACGGCTCTTTTTTTGCTTAATGGATCTGGAACTTAGTATTATTGACAGTGTCAATAATAGTTAAAATGGAATTCATGTTTTATCGACATAGATTCGGTAATAATTAGCCCGCAAGGGTTTAAGTGGTGGTTATGAAATTGACAATGAATGCTGTATGTCGTGCTGTGACGAGAAATTATCGTATGGGACTTATCGCTGCATCTCTTTTGGTATCGAGCCAAGTGAATGCAGAGTCGGTTCTATGTGATGCAACTCAGGCAAGCACCAACCAATTACCACAGCTAGAGCAATCATGTCCGATCGGTAAGGGCGTGTGGGGCAGTAAAGCACCAAAACGTCATTCAGATAACGAACTGTTTTGGGTTCAATGTGGTCTGCTGAACAAGCCTTTGTCACTGAGCCGAGCAAAGCCTCTGTATGAGAAGATCTCGACCAACGTTTGGATGAAGCCGGAAGGCGGAGACTACCGTTGCTTAATCGGACCTTATTCTACCTTCTCTGATGCGAGAAAAGACCTAGCTCAGGTGCGTAAGGTTTCTGGTTACGGTGAAGCCTTTATTCGTATGGTCGATAAGTCGAAAACCTCATCACAGCCTATTGTGGCAAAACCAGCAGAGCCAAAAGCGGTGACGCACAAGGCTCCTGCAAAAGTAGAAGCTAAGCCTGCACCGAAACCTGTGGCTACTAAGCAAGTGGCGGCGGTAGCGAGCGCTGCAGCAATTCAGACGCTACCAAGCGGTAACGCGAATTCAGACAACGATTTGGAAATCGAAATCCGTGTGACAGCCAATGTTGCGGGTAGCCAATATGCGATTCCTTACCTTCTAGACCATCAGCAGCAGTTCTATATGGAACAAGGCAAGCCTTGGAGCCGTCTAGATTACGATAGCGCTGAATTGGTGTGTAATCAGGTCAACATGAAGCTGATGACTGAAAAGCAATGGCAGAGCATCTTGAGCTCAAAGGTTATGGAAAAACAGAACTGGCCAATGCATCTCCCTTATTGGGGCGCAGATAAGAAAGGTCTGTTTACCAACGGTAACGTCAACCAGTTGAAAGGTTCTTCATTGCTTAATGTGATGTGCGTTAAGTAACGACGACCGTTACCAAACCAAATAAGCCTCAGCCATTGCTGGGGCTTTGTTGTTTATACGCCTCTCTTTTTCAACATCGGTTCGACTTTTAGACACTCGTTCTTCAAGACGAATTTGATTAAAAATCGTTAAAAATTGTTCAAATAGTACGGTTGATGCGTAGAAAACCATAACTCAAGCAATAAGGTGATTGAGATTATGAGTTTAAAAAAACGATTAGAAGACGTGGCTCCACGCTTTGAAGCCGGTGGTAAGTACGAAAAGCTCTACCCAGTGTATGAAGCTTTCGCGACAATATTCTATACACCCGGAAACGTAAACCGCGGCATAACCCATGTTCGTGACAGCATTGACCTAAAGCGCATTATGATTTTGGTGTGGTTGGCGACCTTCCCGGCAATGTTCTGGGGAATGTATAACGTCGGATACCAAAGCGTTCTCGCACTCACATCCAGTTATCAATTAAATGAACTTGCCTCGGTTATCGAGAGTAGCTGGCGTCTGTCGTGGGCATTTGGTGATGCGCAGTCATTGATGGCAAGTGGCTGGGCAAGTCAGATGTTGCTTGGTGCACTCTATTTCCTACCCGTTTATGCCACGGTGTTTGTAGTAGGTGGCGTCTGGGAGGTACTGTTTGCTGTCGTTCGTAAGCACGAAGTTAATGAAGGTTTTTTTGTTAGCTCTGTGCTGTTTGCACTCATCCTCCCGCCAACCATCCCGCTTTGGCAAGCCGCGTTAGGTATCACCTTTGGTATTGTTGTCGCCAAAGAGTTATTCGGCGGCACAGGGCGAAATTTCCTTAACCCAGCCCTTGCAGGACGCGCGTTCCTTTACTTTGCCTATCCCGCCAACATGTCCGGTGGGTTGGTATGGGTTGCTGCTGACGGCTATTCAGGCGCGACACCGCTGAGCCAATGGTATGAGGGGGGCAGCCCGTCACTAATCAATAATATGACTGGCGAGGCGATCACCTGGATGGATGCCTTTATCGGTAATATTCCAGGTTCGATGGGTGAGGTGTCGTCACTGCTTATCATGCTGACGGGGTTGATTTTGATTGTGATGAAGATAGCGTCTTGGCGCATTGTCGCCGGTGTGATTGTCGGCCTTGTCGTGACGTCGAGTTTACTGAACTGGATAGGGTCGGATACTAACTCGATGTTTTCGATGCCGTTTTACTGGCACTTTGTGTTGGGTGGTGTTGCCTTTGGTACCTTCTTCATGGCAACAGACCCTGTATCTGCCGCGTTTACCAATCAGAGTAAATGGGCCTATGGGATTTTGATCGGCGTGATGACGGTCGGTATTCGAGTGCTTAATCCAGCCTACCCAGAGGGCATTATGCTGGCTATCTTGTTCGCCAACCTGTTCGCTCCGCTATTCGACTTTGTAGTGAAAGAGCAGAACATTAAACGAAGACTTAAACGGACATCGCGCTAATCTAGGTGATTAAAAGTGAAAGTGACTCCCATAAGAAAGGCTTGCATTGATGCAAGCCTTTCAATTTGTGCGCCGAGCATGGCGTTGATCTAGGAGGTGAAAGTCCTCTACGG
>NZ_JBFSSD010000071.1:0-16490 GCF_041466145.1 Vibrio sp. 10N.239.312.D08
CTTGTACGGTGGTGTGAGAGGACGGAGGCCGTGAGGCCTCCTCCTACTCGATTTAGTGTCTGTCTCGTCCTGAAATGTGTTTTTACCTTCCCGCACGCCTGCTTGGTCTATTTGAGGGCGTGGCCACACTTGTCGGCGTGGAACACTTTTAGATAATGCTGGTAGTAGTCATCAATGAGCTTGGCAGATTCACTTTCACCTAAAGATTTGAGTAACTCAATACCCACTTCACAAGTACACAAGTGGCCACTGTCTTGGTTGCGGCGCAGGGTGTATGAAGATTCGCTGGTAATATCGAGGTGAACTTGCGGAACGGCTTGTAACCACGAGCTCTTGTTAAGCATCTTCTTCGCTTCTTGCCATGTGCCATCCAAGATGATGAATAGCGGCTTACGGCTCTGGGCTTGGGTCATTACAGCTTGCTGGCACTCGACACTTTGATCACTTGGGAATAAAAGAAACGGTTGTCGTGTTTCATCGTCAAGCAGTGCGATGAGCTCCGCTGGTGGTGTTTTCCTTTGCCATACAATGGACTGACACTGATCAAGGGATTGCTGAAGCAGCTTCCCTGTATTGGTATCGCGTGACAGTTCATTCTCATGAGTGAGCAGTACAAGATCGATTTGGCTTGCGACACTAGGTATCAGGTGACAAATACATTGGTGAGTGAAGCTACAACCATGGCAAGCTTGTTGGTTACTCATGTTTACAACTTAACTCCACTTTGTGCGGGTGAGATACCATCAGCAAACAAAACCACGTCGCTGATATCAGCATCATCTGCAACTGGAGCGACACTTGGGTTTAGCGGGTAGCTGACACCAGAGTATGAAAGTGTGTGTTTCGCCGGTGTTGCACCGCCGCCACTGACATTGAAGATCAGATCCTGCCAGCCGTGGTTTTGCGATTTACCTAAGCGTATGTCGCCCTTAACCAGTGTCACTCGGCTATTGAAGCGCCAGTTATCTTGATGGTTTTCGAAAATTAGCAGTGTACAGCCACCAGAACCACACCAATCGAGTTGGGCGAACAGCTCTTCTTTACCGTCGCCGTTGAGGTCGTAGGTTAACCAGCGGTATTTAGTGTCGTCAGGTGAGCTGTTGTTGATCTTAAAGTATTCGCGGATCGCTTGGTCGACTTTTGGATCAAGTTGATCGCTGGAGTTCACCTGCTTTGCGGTTAGATCAACGTTAGTGGTGGTGTTTACTTGTGCTTGCGCACTCTTAGCTTCGAATAGCACCAGACCGCCATTGGCAATCGGATACACCACGTTGCCCACTTTCTCTTTTTCAGCGATTAGCTTGCCATTATCGAGTGTGAAGATGCGCTCGGAGATCAAATATTGTTGCTGGTGGCGAGTCATAACCACTTGTACCTGATTTTGGTTCAGTTGCTGCCAGAAGCCTTGTTCAACAATAGAAGGGTCTCCATTGCTGTATGAATAAGTCGTGATAGCACTGTGGTCATTGTTGAGTTCAAGTTTGATAGAGAACCCTGAGTTTTGCGTTGAGCTAGCGAAGTAGAGTCCGCTCCAGTCCAGCGTTGGATCTTGGTTAGAGACCGTCGCACAGCCATTGTAGTTACTGTCATTGAGGTTAAGCTTGGCATGCCATCCATAGATAGAATCGCTCATGCCGTCGCTACAGCTCTCTTTCGTAAGGTTGAGTTTGCCTTGTGCAGCTTTACCTTCTAATTGGTAGTCACGGCTGCTCGATGTGGTGCGGCTTGATTCAATATCGAGGGTCTGTGGCTGTTCGCCCATCTTGGTGTATTTCAGCTGGTCTTTATCGAAGGTTGCTGACCAGAAGGGTTCATTACCAAATACTCGTGTTGAGCGCAGCGGTTGGACGCAGCGATCTGGGTTCTCTGCGGTTAGGATGTTCACTTGGTCAACCACGAAACGCGCTGTGAAATCTGCGTTATAACCCGTTTGGCTCGGCACGGTTAGGTGACCAATCAGCTCGCCATATAAGGCTTGGTAAGGTCTCGTTGAGAGCCCTTGTGCTTCTAACGCTAACTCTGGAGATAAGTCTAACCAGTATTGTTGTTGGCTACCGCAAGGAGTGAAGGTTCGGCTTTCATGGCCAACCACCACCTGACCACGCATGATGAAGGTTTGCGGTTGAATGCTCAGTGGCTCATCCAAGTTTGCTGGGGGCTGTTCAGGTTGTTGCGGCGTATCAGGTGCCGTAACACAGCCTTGCAGAGCGAACGCGACTAGCCATGTCACTGGGTTTTTCATTACCTTCATGTTATATCTTCCTCGGAGCAACCGTTAATTGGATTTATTATGGCATATTGGTTATTTAAAACAGAACCCGACACCTTCTCTATTCAGACTCTTAGAGTACAAAAAACCTCTTGTTGGGAGGGTGTACGCAACTATCAGGCTCGAAACATGATGCGTGATGACGTCAAGCTTGGCGATCTGGTGATGATATACCACTCATCATGTAAAAAAGTTGGCGTAGCGGGGATCGCTAAAGTAACCAGAGAAGCCTACCCAGACCACTTTCAGTTCGACCCTGAGAGTGATTACTACGATCCTAAGTCTTCACCCGATAACCCACGCTGGATCATGGTGGATGTCGAGTTTGTGCGAGTGACTGAGTGCTTGATTCCTTTGGTTACGCTTAAAGCCATGCCTGAACTCTCCGAAATGCCCTTGGTGAAACGCGGTAATCGCTTATCGATCATGCCTGTGACTGAACAAGAGTGGCAGGCAATCTTAAGCAAAGAAGTGTTAGGTTCTCGATAGCGTTAGAGAGAGCTTTTTACGTAAGGTTCAAAAAAGGCAGCCAGTTGGCTGCCTTTTTATTTATTCAGATCTGTTCAACGAGCGAGATTAGAGCAGATGCTTTTCTAGGTAGTGAGCAACGGCATCGTCTGCGTTACTGCCAATCACTTCATTGTCAGGTAGTGCTTTCATCACTTTCTCATGTGATGTACCCATGATTAGACCTTTACCCGCCATAGCCAGCATTTCAGCGTCGTTCATGCCATCACCAAAGGCAACACAGTTATCCAGAGTCAGGTTTAGTGATTTTGCAACAGCGTCTAGAGCGTGGCCTTTAGAGACTTCAGCGGCCATCACTTCCAGACACCAAGGTGTAGAGAAGGCGATGTTCAGTTTGTCGCCAAAAGCATCTCTTAGCTTTTGTTCAAACGTGACGAGATATTCGTGGTCTTGTTCTGGATGTGTGAAGAAGACTTTCGCGATGCCTTCGCTTGGTGCGTTTTCAGCTTCAAAGCGCTTGTAGCTAAAGCCAGACTCACTGTGGAATTTAGCCAACATTTCATCTTCACGGTCTAGTAACCAATCTTCATTCTGGTACATGTGAATAAAGAGGTTTGGATCTTGGCGCACAATATCAATAACTGGCTGAACGAGTTCCTGAGGTACGTTCTGGCTATACATCAGTTGATCGTTTTGGTCATGCACGCGTGCACCGTTTGAAGTGATCAT
This sequence comes from Vibrio sp. 10N.239.312.D08, assembly GCF_041466145.1. Classification (NCBI taxonomy): domain Bacteria; kingdom Pseudomonadati; phylum Pseudomonadota; class Gammaproteobacteria; order Vibrionales; family Vibrionaceae; genus Vibrio; species Vibrio sp. 10N.239.312.D08. The sequence continues at coordinate 3,467 of NZ_JBFSSD010000071.1, forward strand.
GTACGCCGGAATACCTGCTATCTGACGAATACCCGCCACATCGACGTGGTGACGACCCGTAGCGAAGATGAAGGTATAACCTTGGTCGTGTAATTTCTTAAGCGTTAGCTTGGTAAAGTCGCTTAGCTGATGGTTGGGAGCCAAAAGCGTACCATCTAAATCAGAAGCAACAATTTTCACGGAATCTTTTAGTGCAGGAATACTCATTTAACCCTCATTGCAAAATGCTTAACCAATATTGACGCTAGCCAGCGCTAGAATCGTTTTAACTACAATATCTCTAGGTAGAAATTGTATGCCAAATTCATGCAAGAAAAGAGGGCAAAGCTCACTTACTTCTCTTCCTCTTTAGCGCTTATTTTCTTGGTAGGTTGCTTAGCCTATTAGCTCTAGGCGAAAAACTGATTGATCGCATCCAGTGTTTGATTGCGATATTCATCCTGCTCAAACAACACCTCATGCCTAGAACCCTCAATCAACTTAAACTGACAATCAGAGTTGGTTTTCTTCAGCTTAGAGATGAACTTTACTTGAGCACTGTTACTGACAATCTTTTCATCCCCAGCTTGAATCAATAGCAGAGGGATCTTGATTTGACGAGTTTGTTGAATTGCTTGCTTGGCGGCCATTAACCCTTGCCACACCCAACGCGTGCTTGGTCCACCCACCTGCAAAGATGGAGACTCGTCATATAAGCGGCGGAACCACTGATAGCGAACCTTACTGTGGCTCAGTAAGTTGTTTTCAAAAGGCTTCGAATAATATGCTTGCTGGCCCGGCGCGTAAGTTGGCTTGGCATAAAAAGCGGTAAGCACTTGTCCAACGATCATCGCGATAGGTTTCAGGTACCACTCGGTATTGATACCAAACATCGGAGCGCACAGAGTCACCTTATCAAACGGGTGGTCTGGATGGGTTTGTAGGTAGCGAGTGGCTATGGTGCTGCCCATTGAGTGTGCGAGCAGGTAGCGATTGGAATACTTACTGAGATCAAAACTGGCAATGACGTCAGACATGTCAGATTCATAATCATCAAACTCATGAATGTGACCAATGTCAGAGTCTGTTACCATACGTTCAGACTGGCCTTGACCTTGATGGTCAAATGAATAAACGTCATAGCCTTGTTGATAAAAATCATAAAAGATTTCTTGGTATTTTTGGCAGCATTCAATACGGCCATTTGAAATCACAATGGCTTTGCTGTGCTTCTCTGAGGTGAGGCTGCACCAGTACAGTTTCTTTTTACCAGACGATGTTAAATACCCCTCTTTTCTTTGTTGCCAAAGAGCGTTGATCGGGTGTTTAATCGCATGATCGAACTGAGGTTCTTGAGTGTAAGGGAAGGTGGCTTCGCTTTGGTTTTCCATGGGAAATTACCTGAACTGATGCGTGTGAGAGCTTTATTGCTACTAATGTTGTTAGATTAAAGAACTAGTAAGGAAATGCAAATGGATACTCATGTTTGGCTTGCTTATGTTGTCACAGCGATTTTGTTTAGCTTGGCTCCGGGCTCGGGTACCGTTAACTCAATCAGTAATGGGCTTAGCTATGGCACTAAAAAGTCACTCGCATCAATTGTTGGCTTACAGCTTGGTCTTGCGTTTCACATTATGCTGGTGGGCGCGGGTATCGGTGCACTCGTTGCTAAGTCTGCGTTGGCGTTCACCATCATTAAGTGGGTCGGCGTGGTGTACTTACTTTGGTTAGGTATTCAAAAGTGGCGTGATAGCTCGAGCCTAGTAGCATCTGAAGAAAGCTCTACTCTGTCGAGTGGCAAACTGCTGAGAAACGCTGTGCTTATCAACCTAACTAACCCGAAATCAATCGTGTTTTTGGTGGCTTTGTTTCCTCAGTTTATTGACCCTACACAACCTCAAGCACCTCAGTTATTAGTGCTAGGTGTGACGACAGTATTCATTGATAGCGTTGTTATGTTGGGTTACACCTCATTAGCGTCACAAATGGGACGTTTTATTCGCTCTGATCGCATAATGGGTAAGATAAATAAAATATTTGGTGGTATGTTCATGGGCTGCGGTGCTTTGCTAGCTGCCGCGAAAGCTTAGATTAAGCGACTGAGTTATAGTTAAACCAATCAGAGTTATCAAGAAATGACCGCTACATACGTTGCTCGACAACCTATCTTAAATCGCAAGAGGAATACACTCGGCTATGAGTTGTTATTTCGCGATGGAGAAAAGAATGCGTACCCAGCGCATATTGAGTCTAATCGAGCAACGTATCGTCTGATTGTTGAGAACTTCTTGTCTGTTGGTCTTAACCCTTCTATTCCATCTTCACGCTGCTTTATCAACTTCCCTTATCAAAGTTTGATTCGTCGACTGCCCTTAAGTTTGCCGAAAGATAAGGTGGTGGTAGAGATTCTGGAAACCTGTAAACCAACAGATGAATTGTTGGAAGCGGTTAAAGACCTTTACCAAGCGGGTTACATGATTGCCCTAGATGATTTTACTTCGACCCCAGAATGGGAACGTTTCCTTAAATACACGCATATCGTAAAGCTCGATATTATGCAGATGGGTTTGGATGAAGCGTGTGATTTGGTTAGGGCGCATCAAGGGAAAAAGTTTAGCTTTTTGGCGGAGCGCGTTGAGACCGAACAAGAATTCCAGCAAGCCAAAGAGGCTGGCTTTAAGTTTTTCCAAGGTTACTTTTTCAATAAACCGGAAATCATCAAGAGTAAATACATTAGCCCTGAGCAAGTGATTGCTATGGAGCTGTTTCAAGAAGTGTGTAAGCCCGATGTGGACTTTCAACGGGTGGAGAGCATTGTCGCGAAAGATGTGGCGCTCTCATATAAGCTGCTGCGTTTTGTGAATACTATGTCGCCGCGCCTTGAAGTTACCATCTCTTCTTTTCGTCAGGCTTTGGTATATCTAGGTCAAGAGAAACTGAAAATGTTTGTCTCGTTAGCCGTCGCCTCTTATGTGTCCGATAAAAAGCCTAAAGAGCTGTATGGATTGTCTCTACAGCGTGCTCAGTTTTGTCAGCGTATGTCTCGCTATCAGGCATTTGAAGGGTATAGAGAACAGGCCTTTATGATTGGCTTATTCTCCTTGTTGGATGCTCTGTTGGACTTGTCGTTAGATAACTTAGTCGAGCAGTTGCCGCTGTGTAAAAGTATCAAGGTTGCTCTATTACGTAGAGAAGGGCCATATGGTACCTTGCTCGCACTTGAAGAGAGCTTTGAGCATGCGGATTGGCAGCAGATTGATGAGCACTGCGCTGATTTAGGGCTTAGCGTGGATCAGGTGAAAACTGAACTTACAGAAGCGCGTCGCTGGAGTCACACAGTGACCAACAAGCTGTAGTGTTGCTTTATTAAACTTTTATGACATTTAAAACGCACGCCTTGACGTGCGTTTTTTTACAACTAATATATGCGCATATCCATATATGAGTATGTAGTTATGCTTCCTCACCAATTTTTTAAATTACTGTCCGATGAAACGCGAGTGCGTTGCTTAATGTTGATAGTTCGCAATGAGTGCTTATCGGTTGGTGAGTTGACTCAGGCATTGCAAGAAAGTCAGCCAAAGGTTTCACGCCATCTTGCGCAGCTGCGTTCAAACGGTGTTTTGATTGATGTTCGCCAGGGGCAGTGGGTGTTTTACCGCCTGTCACAAGATTTACCAGGTTGGATGCTAAAGTTAATTGACGACCTTATTGCATCGAACTGTTTGAAAACTGAATACCAGCAAGATATTGAGCGCTTAGAGTCGATGAACTCACGCCCAGTATGTTGCGTTTAAGTCTTAATTTAAGTTTCACCACTAACTGAGAGAACACAAAATGACAGTTAAAGTAGGTATTAATGGTTTTGGTCGTATTGGCCGTCTAGCACTTCGCGCAGCTTTCGATTGGGAAGAGCTAGAGTTTGTACAAATTAATGACGTTGCTGGCGACACAGCGACACTGGCTCACCTTCTTGAGTTCGATTCGGTTCAAGGTCGTTGGAACCACGAAGTGTCTGTTGAAGGCGATGAGATGATCATCAACGGTCAACGCATCAAAACCACAAAAGAGCGCGACATTGATGCGATCGATTGGTCTGGTTGTGATGTGGTTATCGAAGCGACAGGTGTTCACCGTAAGACCTCTTTCCTAAACAAATACCTAGAGCAAGGCGTGAAGCGCGTTGTGGTATCGGCTCCTGTGAAAGAAGAAGGAATCGCAAACATCGTTGTTGGTGTGAATGACAATATCTTCGACCCTGCGGTACACAAAATCGTAACGGCAGCGTCTTGTACAACGAACTGTATCGCGCCAGTGGTTAAGGTGATCAACGAGAAGCTTGGTATCGAGAACGCAGCCTTCACCACTATTCACGATTTAACTAACACGCAAACTATTCTTGATGCGCCGCACAAAGACTTACGCCGCGCACGTGCATGTGGCATGAGTCTTATCCCAACAACGACGGGCAGCGCCAAAGCGATTGTTGAGATCTTCCCTGAGCTAGAAAACCGCATCAACGGCCACGCAGTTCGTGTACCGCTAGCGAACGCTTCTCTGACAGACATCATCTTCGAAGTGAAGCAAGACACCACGGCAGAAGAAGTTAACGCGATGCTGAAAGAAGCGTCTCAGAATGAACTAAAAGGTATTCTTGGCTTTGAAGAGCGTCCACTGGTTTCTATCGATTACAAAGGCGACCAACGCTCAACAATTGTGGATGCACTATCAACGATGTTGGTCGGTAAGCGCATGGTTAAGATCTACGCTTGGTACGACAATGAGATGGGTTACGCAACACGTACCGCTGAGCTTGTTCGTACCGTTGGCCTTGCTTAATAAGAATCTGGAGAAGATATAATGATACATCCAACATGGCAACTAGACCTAGAGCAAGGTGCGCTAGTGCTTACTCCGTGCCCAGGCACAAAAGAAGCAACGCTTGATGCATCACTGGCTCAGCTAAAAGAGCAAGGCGTTGAAGCTATCGTGACAGCACTTGATGACCATGAGCTTGCAAGCAAAGACGTGGCGGCACTTGGTGAAAAAACACGTGCGTTAGGTATGCAATGGTTCCAGATCGAAATTGAAGACGACTGTGCACCGGGTGCTGGTTTTGCTGCGAAGTGGCAAGCAGCTAGCCCTGAGCTACATAACATCGTCGATAACGGCGGCAAGGTTGCAATGCATTGTATGGGCGGCTCTGGTCGCACTGGTTTGTTCGCAGCTCACCTACTGTTAGAAAAAGGCTGGGATTTGAGCAAGGTAGTTCAAGAGGTGCAGGCACTGCGTCCAGGTGCCTTCACTAAACCTATCCAGGTTGAATACATTAATGGCGTAGCGAATAGCTAATAGTCATCAGTGTTAGACAGGGAGCTTTTGGTATCTGGAGTGTTGAACTTATCATGATCCAAAAGCTCTTTTTGTTTAGATTGCAGAGATAGCGTTATGTTTTCAAATCTAAGTAAGAGCGTTCGCCAATACATGTTGGTGACTTTTAACTACTGGAACTTCACCATTACTGATGGTGCACTTCGCATGTTGGTGGTTCTGTATTTTTACGACCTTGGCTACAGTTCGTTAGAAATCGCCTCACTGTTCCTTTTCTATGAATTCTTTGGTGTGGTGACTAACCTAATCGGTGGCTGGTTAGGGGCGCGTCTTGGCCTCAATAAGACTATGAACATTGGGTTAGGCATGCAAGTCGTCGCCTTGGGTATGCTCGCGGTGCCAACGGCAATGCTGACCATTCCTTGGGTCATGGCGGCGCAAGCCTTGTCTGGTATCGCTAAAGACCTCAATAAGATGAGTGCCAAGAGCTCAATTAAGACTCTGGTTCCTGATGAACAACAAGGCGCGCTTTATAAGTGGATTGCGATTCTGACCGGATCTAAGAATGCGCTTAAAGGGGCAGGCTTCTTTATTGGTGGTTTACTGCTTTCAACGATTGGCTTCCAATACGCCGTGCTCGCGATGGCAGCCGTGTTGGCATTGGTCTTCGTTGGCAGTGTGTTGAGCTTAGAAGCGGACATGGGCAAAGCGAAAACCAAGCCTAAGTTCAAACAGATCTTCTCTAAGTCTGAATCCATCAACATCCTATCCGCAGCACGTATGTTCCTGTTTGGCGCTCGTGATGTGTGGTTTGTGATTGCTTTGCCGATTTACCTAGGCAGCGTGTTTGGGTGGGATCACTCATGGGTGGGTGGCTTCTTAGCGGCTTGGACCATCGCATACGGCTTTGTGCAGGGCATTGCACCCAAGATTACTGGTAAAGCTCAAGGTAAGGTGCCAGATGGCCATGCCGCGCTGTTATGGACTGGTGCGCTGGCTATAGTGACCGCTGCTATCGCTTATGCGGTACAGATTGGCTGGCAACCCGAGTTAGTTATTATCGGTGGCTTGATGGTGTTTGGTGTCATCTTTGCGGTGAACTCATCACTTCACTCATATTTGATTGTGAGTTATGCGAAAGGCGATGGCGTTTCTCTTGATGTCGGTTTCTACTACATGGCAAACGCGATGGGCCGTTTGATTGGCACGATATTGTCGGGCTTGGTATTCCAAATGGCAGGTTTGTCTGCGTGTCTGTGGGTTTCCTTCGCATTCTTGGCGATAACGACGGTGATCTCTCTGCGTTTACCGAAAGTGCCGCAAATTTCAGCGGCATAAGCTTCAGCCACATGAGCCTCATTTGTGAGAGCTCAAGTCGCAGAAGCTAGAGTCGTATGAGCTAAATTCGCGATAAGTATCTCCTTTAACACTAAGCTGACTTGGTATTTATTCCGGTCAGCTTTTTTATTGCTATAGTAGAATGATTGAATATTAATCAGGCATTTACATGAAGCAGCGAATTCTCTTTTTTGATTTAGCACGATGTGTCGCGGCCGTAGCGGTTATCGCGATTCATGTTTTGGCGCCTTATCGCAATGAGTTGGGCACTATTCCTTTCGGTGAATGGCTTACTGCCATTACGGTAAACGGTTTCAGCCGCTGGGCAGTACCTGTGTTCATTTTGATTACTGGCGCACTGATGCTCAGTGATCAGCGCCCGTTTGACGCCAAATACTACCTCAAGCGTCGTTTGGGCAAGGTACTGATACCTTTCATTGTCTGGTCGCTTTTCTATACCTATCTGTCGGGCTGGTCAGCAATGGGCTTTGATGCCGACGTCAGTTGGGACGTGTTGCTTAATAGCTACCATCATTACACCTATTACCACCTTGGTTTCTTCTATTACTTCATCCCGCTCTACTTTGTGATTCCGTTCTTGCAGATCATGGTCAGAAAGTTCGGTGATAGATCTGTCTATGCCTTTACGGTGGTATGGTTGTTCACAACATTGCTTTTCTTACTGAAAATCGATGGCCCTTGGAGTCACGAATTGTGGTTGTACACCGGTTACTTACCATTGGGTTACTTGCTGTATAAGATTGTGCCACTTAACAAGATGACAGTTGGCATGAGTGTGTTACTGGGTGGGTTAGCGTTACTGACCACGGTTTACATGGTGGTTGAGGCAAGCTTGGTAGCAGAAGAGTACACAGTAGGGCGTTGGTTATCTTACAAGACGCTGAATACCGTATTAGCGGCGAGCATGGTATTCATGGTGTGTCGTTACTATGGTGAAGGGTTGTCTGAGAAGAGTAATCAAGTGGTTGGCTTTATCAGTAAGCACAGCTTAGGTATTTATCTGCTGCACCCAATTTTCTTATGGCCAATGAAAGAATTCGGTTGGTACCAAGGACACCCTGCTTGGGTTATTCCATTATGGATCGTGATCAGCGGAGCTGGCGCGTTATGGATGAGTTGGTTGGTGTCTAAGTCAGAGAAGACACGTTGGCTATTGCCTTAGCGATACGCTAAGGCATTTCGATATTGGTTTGTTGCTGATTATCGATGAGGAAGGGATGAAGCGCTAAGGTTAGCGCTTCAACGCAAAGTGTAAGAATTTATCGCCTTGGTAGGTTAAGGTTCCTTTGTCGCCAGGGTTAAGGGCGTGGAAATAGTGGATGCCGACTTGGAATTCTCGCTTCGGACCAACCACACCACGTTGAACGTAAATCCAGTACTCTTGATCTTCTTGGCCCGGTTCTGCGTCAGGAAGGTCGATCGATTGTTTGTCTAACACCGTGACATTCACTTTCTTCTCTGGCGCATTTTCACCTTGCGAGTGTTTTCGATAGAAACCAATAAATACCCAAGCCGCTAGAGCAGCGAGAGCAAAGATGGCAAAAAAGAGTGAATTAGGCATATAACCTCCATGTAGTCGTGATGGTTATTCTAGTCTTTCAGGCAATAGGGATATGTGTTTAAAGCCGTTATTCGTGAACTGTTGTAAGCCAAGCTGATTATTTTTCGGCAGACATCACATTTAATGGTCAGTTTGGGATAAAGCATTGTTATTTATTGTCTCTTTCTCTCGTAAATAACAGTGATTTTGTATAAGAATAGGGAAATGCTCGACTAGAATTATAGTGTGGAGTGGGAGGGCTAAGATGACCGATATTGAAAAAGTGGTGACAAGAACTCGCAATATAGAGAAATTATTGAGGCTTCAATATCATGCCGAAGGCGAAGGATTGCATGAGCTTGTAACAAGCTGTGAAGAAAGGCTACCGCACGATATGGTGAGCAAGCTGCGCTATATCGCAACGTGTCGTAATAAGGTAGTCAATGAACATGAGGCTAAGTTGGAAGACCAACATAAGTTCATCATGATGTGTAACGACTGTGAGAAGGAGCTGACTCCACGTAGTGGTCGTTTTATCTGGCGAGTTGCGATCTTACTGATGATGGCAATGACTTTAGCTGCCGCAGGTTTCTATTATGCGAACTGGGATGTGCTAACACTGCATCTGTTTTCGAAGTGAAAAAATTGAACAAAAAAAGGGACGCTCATGGCGTCCCTTTTTTTATCTGTAACTTGCTTAGTACATCATCGGTAGTGTCATTAGACCTACAACTACCGCGATCATTACAAGTCCTTGTCTTTGCGAAGATGAAATCATAACACTACTCCTAAATTTGGTTGTCTCTCGCTATGTTTTAAAGAATAGCACTACTTATGGCTTTAGATCAAGAATTACTTTCGAAAGCTTTAAAAGTAGTAGAAAACTATGAGTTTTTGGCTTGTTTGGCAGTGTTTAACTGTGTTTTATGGTGTGTTCTTATTTTGTTCGTTGTGATTTATGTTTGTTCTAATTTGATTTAACTTGTTGTTTTGTAATGGTTGTTTTGTGTAATTTATATTGTTAAAGGTTGTTAAACTGTATTAATAGGGGCTGGTGGTGGCTAGGTTTGTTTTGGTTGGTTTTTTAAGTTTTCGACTTGGTTTTTGTGGCGGTTTTTACCGGGGGCTTGAAATAACCTGACAAAACTGGGATTTAAAAAAAGAAAACTGGCTACTTTACAAGTCTAGGCTTGGTTGGCGTTTTTATTTCCTTATTAATCTTGAGTTTCTTTGTTTAAGTTATTGTTATTGTTTGATTTAAAGGTGGTTATTTTAATTTTTCAAGTGTGGTATTTGACGGAATTAAGCCGATTTTGGTGAAGTCGATAGGTTAGAATTGGCCAAAATTCAAGTATGGCGACTCTAATGCCAGTTTGAATGGGTTTTATGATGATTCGTTCTAGTTTTAAACGAATGGCCATTGTCATGGTGGTAATTGTTACGACTTCAATCTAAAGAGACTCTTTTTAGTGGAAGCGTAATCAAGATCCAATTTTGAGGGGCTGAGGCTTTACATCAACACTCGTGTGCCTAGACTGGCGACGATTTAAAGCAATAGGGCAAGTGGTATGTGGAGTTGGTTAGCGGTTTCCTTATCTGGTATCGGAGCAATAGCAGGAACGAAACATGGACATATCGGTCAGGCCTTATCGTATAAGGTATTTACCTTTGTATTATTAGCGACAATTGCTTTAACTCAGTCGGTTGTGGCTGACTTTACCTATTGGATAGTTGCGGGGTTGGCTATCTCTGCGATCGCAGATGTGCTTCATACTCTCACTCAAAAACGCCCTCTGCATTTTGTCTGCTTCTTATTGGCTCAACTCTGTTACAGCAAAGCTTTTTGGTTACAGCTATCAGGTGAAATGGTTTGGTGGTTGTTCGCGCTGTTATTGGCAGCTTGCGTTGTTGCTTTCTTTTTACTGCTGCCACGCTTAGACAAACTCGTTTTTCCCGTGGTCATCATGGGCATTGTGCTTATTCAGTTAGCATGGGCTTCTGGTGAGGTTTGGCTGCTGGATCCTCAGTTATCACACGCGGTCGGTTTTGCTGGCTGTAGCGTGCTGCTCCTTTCGGCCTTAGCTTATGCGCTAAACAGTTACCGCAGCCCAATCAAGGGCGCTTACTTTTGGGTAACGGGCAGTTACTTTCTCGCACACGCATTCATCGTCGCATCGATTACTATTTAGGGTAGAGCTCTCTCAAGCCTGAGCTACATCAAAACGGCGTTGCTAAAACTCGGTACTCTACGTGTAATTCATTAAACATGAGATTGAGTTATGACGACTGAAATTCACGCACACAACGTTTTAAACCTGCTTAGTGAAAAGCCACTGACTCGCGAAGAGCTAACATTAGCGCTTGCTCAAACCTATGGCGAAGAAGCTCGCTTCCATACTTGTAAGCTCAATGGTCTGGATTTAGATAGCCTGTTGAAGTTTTTCTTGAAGATGGAAAAGGTTGTCGTTGTCGATGATAAGCTTTGCACTAACCGCGAACGTGTGTGTAATCACTAATTCTTAGTGGCTTGTTTTATTCGTGAATAAAGAGTGGGTGCATGTTTCGGCTCCACTCTTTTCATTACCTTTCAATCTGCTTTCGCTAATTTGCCTTCTTATAACATCCCCTTTTAAAAGCATCAGTTAACCCGCTTATCACTGCGTTCGAAAATCAATGTTGAGGCTGCTATACTCCGCGCACTTACGCTTTTCGAGACAAACTTATGGAAATCTTATCTGCAGCAACCATGCTGTTTCTTATCATGGACCCGCTTGGCAACTTGCCAATCGTGCTCTCTATCCTTAAGCATATTGACCCGAAGCGTCGCCGTATTGTTCTGATTCGTGAGCTGATGTTCGCACTGGTTATCTTGCTGCTGTTCTTATTTGCGGGTCAAAGCATTATGAACTTCCTGCACGTGCAGCCTGAAACCTTGAGTATCTCTGGCGGTATTATTCTGTTTATTATCGCGATTAAGATGATTTTCCCAAGTGCGGGTAGTATTACTGGCCTCGCGGCGGGTGAAGAACCGTTTATTGTGCCGATGGCGATCCCAATGATTGCTGGCCCTTCAGTGATTGCGGCATTGATTCTGTTGTCGACACAGCACCCTGACAATATGTTAGAGCTTTCAGCGGCTGTGATGCTGGCTTGGGGCGCTACCTTCTTCATTCTGATGTTTAATGGCTTCTTCCTGCGAGTGCTGGGAGAGAGAGGTCTTAAAGCCATCGAACGCTTGATGGGCTTGTTGTTGGTTATGCTGTCGACGCAAATGTTCCTCGATGGTGTGAAAGGCTACATGGGCTAACATCAATATCATTGCTGAATAAAAAAACGCCGCTTAAATGAGCGGCGTTTTTGTCTCTACTGTTTCTGTCATGATGTTTTCTGTAGCTAAGCGTTTTATATCTGGGCTTAAGCTCGATTACATCATGTGTTTGCGTCGGATATCGAGTAAGGCGAAGACACCGAAAATCAATATTGACCACTTCTCCCAACGTGACATCTCGATCTTGTCGCCGAAAGCACCGATGAAAATCAGCATCTGCAGGCCGTGCATGAAGAACAAGAATGCTGTCATGATATAAAGCGCAATCGCAGCATTACCCGGGAACGGGTAGAAAATATTTACGATCAAGATAAACCAAACAAAGGCGATGGCTGCTTTTGCTAGTGGAAGCAAGAACTTCATTCAATAACTCCTATTCTTCAGTAATTCGATTGAACAGTCGGTAGCTTGACTGTCCGGTGGTCTTATCGCGATGCAATTCCCAGTTCTCTGGCATAGCTTCGAGTTTCAGTTCTTTCTCTGTCTCGACGTAAATGATGGCATTGTCTGCAAGCCAACCGTTACTCTCAAGCAGTTGTACTGTTTCTGCCAGTAAGCCTTTGCGAAATGGTGGATCAAGGAAAACCATATCGTAAGGCGTGCCTGGTTTCTTAAGGAAAGAGATAGCATCAGTATTCACGACATTAATGTTGTCTGCCTTGAGCTCTTTCGCGTTATCAGAAAGCTGTTTAGCCGCCTTTTGATTCATTTCGAGCAGTGTCACCATTTTGGCTTGGCGAGAAGCTGCTTCAAAACCTAGACCGCCAGAACCGGCAAATACATCCAAGCAAGTTGAATGTGGGATATCTTGAGCCACCCAGTTAAAGAGTGTTTCTTTTACTCGGTCAATGGTTGGGCGTAATCCTTCTAAATCATGAACAGGCAGCTTTCTACCTCTCCATGAGCCACTAATAATTCGAACAAAGCCTCCGGATGGCTTTTTTTGTGATGTGTTTTGCTGGCGACGTCTTACCATAGATTTTTTGACCGCTAATAAAGTGATACTATACCGAGCCCAATTTAAGTGGGTTCGTGTATTAAATAAATTTGCAATGACAAAGTGTATCAAGCTAAAAGCAAACTTATCACTGCTTTGTCATTTTTCTTTACTATTCGTTTGTACAAGCTTGTATTGTATAACAATAGCAAAGAGTCGACGTGTATTAAGTCAATACAGCTAATTAGTAGATCTAGGAAACTCCTCTGATGACGGAAAAAAAGAAGCGCGGATTATTATCGTGGCTTGGTTTTGGTGAAGAAGAACAAAGCCCAAAAACTCAGAATGAAGCGAACGTAGAAAGCGTTGAAGATCAAACTGAAGTTGAATCACAAGTTGAGGCTGAACAGGTCGCGCCTGAAGCTGAACAAGTTAAGCCAACTGAATCTGAGCAAGCGCTTGAAGAAGCTCAACAAGAGCAGCAACCTGTCGCAGCAGAAGCAGAAGCAGAAGCAGAAGCAGAAGCAGAAGCAGAAGCAGAAGCAGAAGC
>NZ_JBFSSD010000071.1:16587-20509 GCF_041466145.1 Vibrio sp. 10N.239.312.D08
AAGCAGAAGCAGAAGCAGAAGCAGAAGCAGAAGCAGAAGCAGAAGCAGAAGCAGAACAGGAAGAAGTGGCAGTTCCTCAAGCTAAGGTTGAAGAAGTACAAGAGAAGCCGACAGAAAGCTTCTTTGCTCGTCTTAAGCGCAGCCTAAGCCGCACTAAAGCAAACATCGGTGCTGGTTTCTTTGGTCTGTTCAAAGGCAAGCAAATCGATGAAGACCTGTTTGAAGAGCTAGAAGAGCAACTTCTGATTGCTGACGTGGGTATGAATACCACGGTTAAGATCATTGAAAACCTGACAGAAAAAGCATCTCGCAATGACCTAAAAGACGGTGAAGCGCTTTATGGTCTGCTCAAAGAAGAGATGGCAGACATCTTAAGCCAAGTGGAACAGCCACTGGTTGTTGATACCACTAAAACACCTTACGTTATCTTAATGGTGGGTGTGAACGGTGTAGGTAAGACAACTACGATCGGTAAGCTGGCGAAACAATTCCAAAATGAAGGCAAGCAAGTGATGCTAGCAGCGGGTGATACCTTCCGTGCTGCAGCCGTTGAACAGCTTCAGGTTTGGGGTCAGCGTAACGATGTGCCAGTTATCGCTCAACACACTGGTGCGGACAGCGCGTCTGTTATCTACGATGCGATTGAAGCAGCGAAGGCTCGTGGTGTTGATGTTGTGATTGCTGATACAGCCGGTCGTTTGCAGAACAAGAGCAACCTGATGGAAGAGCTACGCAAGATCGTTCGTGTAATGAAGAAGATTGATGACTCTGCGCCACACGAAATCATGCTAACGCTCGATGCAGGTACAGGTCAGAACGCTATCAGCCAAGCGAAGTTGTTCAGTGAAGTGGCTCCAGTTACGGGTATTACACTGACTAAGCTAGATGGTACGGCGAAAGGTGGTGTAATTTTCTCAATTGCTGACCAGTTCCAGATTCCAATCCGCTACATTGGTGTGGGTGAAGGTATTGATGACTTGCGTCCATTTGAATCTAAAGACTTCATTGAAGCACTATTTAGCCGCGAAGAGTAACGCGAGTAGCAAAGTGGTTTATCCTTAATCTGCTACCGTTTTTAAATTTGATATTAGTGATCGTAAGAGGAATTTTCGGTGATCAAATTTCAGCAAGTGAGTAAAGCCTACCGAGGTGGAAGACAAGCGCTCCAAAAAGTGGACTTTCACCTGAAACGTGGAGAGATGGCTTTTTTGGGTGGGCACTCTGGGGCTGGTAAAAGTACCTTGCTGAAGTTGATCTGCGCGATAGAGCGTCCAACTGATGGACGTGTCTGGTTCAACGATCACGATATCACTCGTATCCCAGCCAAAGACATTCCTTTCTTACGCCGTAATATTGGGATTGTTTTTCAAGACCATCGCCTGCTGATGGACCGTTCGATTTTCGATAACGTCGCTCTGCCTATGCGTATTGAATCTATTTCTGAAAACGAAATAAAACGCCGAGTCAGTGCTGCGTTGGATAAAACCGGTTTATTAGATAAAGCCCGTTGTTTGCCAAGCCAACTTTCTGGTGGTGAACAACAACGCGTGGGTATTGCTCGCGCCGTGGTTAACCGTCCAACTCTGCTTTTAGCCGATGAGCCTACCGGTAATCTAGACCCTGAATTATCTAACCGTGTGTTGCGATTATTTGAAGAATTCAACCGCGCAGGTGTGACGATCATCCTAGCGACGCACGATATCGGGTTAGTGAACACTCGCCCTCAGTACCGCCATCTTGAATTAAACCAAGGATTTTTGAGTGAGGTTGAAGACTATGGCCGCGAATAAGCGCATCAAAAAACCTCAATCTAATCGAGCAGCAAACCGCGCTTCAAGCGACGGCTTCTTTGTTGTTCACTGGAAACAAGCCAAGTCATCGTTCTCGCAAATGTGGCAGCGCCCGTTAGGCAACTTACTGACCCTTGCGGTGATCTCTATGGCGTTGGCGATGCCAGCTTGTTTGTACCTATTAGGTAAAAATGTAGGGGAAGTGGCGCAAGATGTCACTAGCCCGTCACAAATAAGTGCTTATGTAGAGGATGGTATTCCTGAGCCACGAGTAATGGTGCTTAAGGATGAAATCGAAAGTTGGGATCAAGTTGAGCTCGTGGAGTACATTTCTCCGCAGCAAGGGCTTGCAGACCTCAGCCAGTATTCTGGTTTTGAAGACGCCCTAACCATTCTCGACGATTATTCACTGCCAGGTGTGCTGGTGATTACGCCAAGCGTACACAGCGATCCCTTAATTAAAGAGCTGGCAGGCACAGTTAAACAACAAGAATTAGTGACCGATGTTCGCCTAGACGAAGATTGGTTAGCGCGATTAGATGCGATCAAAGCATTAGCGGCTGTCATCGTGATTACCTTAACGGTATTGATGCTGGGCGCGGTATTTCTGATTATCGGCAATACACTACGATTTAATGTGTTGGCGCATAAAGAAGAGATTCAAACCATGAAGCTGATTGGTGCGACCGACAGCTACATTCTTCGACCATACCTTTATGCTGGGATGTGGTTTGGCGTTTTAGGTTCGATTAGCGCTTGGGTAATGACGGCATTGATTACCGTATTGCTGAACAGCGCGGTGGATGACTTGGCTCAGCTATACGACAGCCACTTCCGTTTAATTGGCCTGAATTGGGATGAATCTTTACTGCTTTTGATCGTCGGAACTCTGCTTGGTAGTGTGGCTGCAAAGCTTTCTGCACAGCGTCACCTAAAAGAAATTGAACCAGTTTAGGTGAATAGAGTCATATTTAGACGAAAAATAGGCACTTCTTAACCAGTTTTTGCCTTGTATAGACGAATTGATTATGCATAATTACTTCCCCCTCCTTGAAACCTGTTCATTTTAGGTTCAAGATTGTAGGGTTTTAATAGATGTATTACTCCAGATCAGAGATTGATGAGGAACCGAATGGCAAACCAAGCGTATCAAATGGCTTTAGTCACACAAGATAGTTTAGATAGCTATATCCGCTCAGCGAACAGCTACCCTATGCTGACTCCTGAAGAGGAACGTGGACTTGCAGAGCGATTACATTACAAAGGTGAGATCGACGCTGCGAAAGGCTTGATCCTTTCCCACCTAAGATTCGTGGTGCACGTTGCAAGAGGCTACTCTGGCTACGGGCTACCAATGGCTGATCTCGTCCAAGAAGGTAACATCGGCTTGATGAAGGCTGTTAAGCGCTTCAATCCAGAAGTTGGTGTTCGTCTCGTCTCGTTTGCTGTTCACTGGATCAAAGCTGAAATCCATGAATACGTTCTACGTAACTGGCGTATCGTTAAAATTGCGACCACTAAGGCACAGCGTAAACTGTTCTTTAACCTTCGTAAGTCTAAAAAGCGTTTGGGTTGGTTCAATAACGGTGAAGTTGAGACGGTTGCTCGTGAACTGGGTGTTGAGCCTTCAGAAGTTCGTGAGATGGAATCTCGCTTAGCAGCACAAGATGCGACGTTTGAAGCGCCTATGGACGATGACGATGGCGGTTCTGCTTACACTGCTCCAGTTTACTACCTAGAAGACAAGGCGTCAGACGTTGCTGAGACGGTTGAAGCGGCTAACTGGGAGTCACACACCAATAATCGCCTAGGGCTAGCACTAGCAAGCTTAGACGAGCGTAGCCAACACATTGTTCGCTCACGTTGGTTAGACGACAACAAGGCAACCCTGCAAGACTTAGCGGATACCTACAGTATATCAGCTGAGCGTGTTCGCCAGTTAGAAAAGAATGCGATGAAGAAATTGAAACAAGCCGTTGGTGATTTCTAATAGCATCTAGTTTCTATTAGCTTCTACTTTCTAGTAGAGCTAACAAATAGCTGAATTTTGAAAAGGCCGAGATCGAGAGATCTCGGCCTTTTTGTTGTGCGCCGAGCATGGCGTTGATCTAGGAGGTGAAAGTCCTCTACGG
>NZ_JBFSSD010000072.1:0-19377 GCF_041466145.1 Vibrio sp. 10N.239.312.D08
TGAGCCCGTAGAGGACTTTCACCTCCTAGATCAACGCCATGCTCGGCGCACAAAACGAAAAAAACTCCCGAAGGAGTTTTTGTCTAAGTCTGCAATTCGCCATTTAGCAAATCAGCAAAATTACCCGCTCACTAGCCCGCTAAACGAGCATGCAGTGAATCTTTAAGCTCAGAACGATCATGTTTCAATTGGTGCATCGAGCCGTCATCAATGGGTGAATCTTTCAGCTCTAATTTACGAATCTCTTTATCAAGGTTGTCGTATGTCTTCATATCTTCTGCAAAGCCATCGTCAGTTTTAGCAAGCTCAGCAATTTTGTCTTTCATTTCAGGAAATTCGTGAACAAGAGAGTGATTTTCACCTAGCATAGAAACCTCTTAAGTTGAGTAAAGTGATTGGTAGTACACATTCATTATTTACCTTAGCAAGGGACTCAAATAACAAATGAGATCCAGTACACAGCATAGAATATAGACAATTCAGATTCACAAATTTACAACATCCACCTAAAAAAATAAGATGCTTTACATAGAAGAAAGCCTTGTAAGAACACAAGGCTTTATAAGGTAGATCTATATACAAGTAGAGTTAACAATCGTTATCGAAGCAGCTGAAAAATGTTTCTACAAAGAGATTAGCTACTGCACCCTTGGGTATGAACTCGATTCATGTCGTCACCGACTTGTGCTTCTTGAGACCCCGTCGATTGGCATCCTGCCACGAATAACAGCGTTACAGATAAGATAAGCCATTTCATAATAAATCCTCTTTCGGTCATAACTAAAGCATAGTGCTTAAAAGCGCGGATACCTCAGTCATTAACTAAAACCTTACCTACCGATAAGGCCTTGGTTAATGAACAAAGCATCGCTTCTTTAACTAACGACCTGCTTTTGTACAAAAAACTTTCACTTCAACGAATGAAAATCGTACAAGAGCGAAAATAGGACAGCTATGGAACTAAGAATAAGAACTAGAAGTTAGTCACTCGTCGCCAAACGTACAGCCGCTTCTGCATGAATGGCTGTGGTATCAAACAAGGGAACATCAGTGTGTTGCTGCTGAATCAGGAGGGCGATTTCAGTACAGCCCAGAATAACGGCTTCTGCACCTTGTTGGCCTAGCTTCTCAATGATTTGACGGTATACATCTCGAGATTCTTCTTTTACTTGGCCTCGACACAGCTCTTGATAAATGATGTTGTGGACTTTCTCTCGGTCACTCTCATCAGGAATCACCACATCGATACCGAATTTGTTAGTCAGGCGGCCTTTATAGAAATCTTGTTCCATCGTGAAAGCCGTGCCGAGTAATCCGACTTTCTTCACTCCTTGTTCCAGCAACTTCTGCGCTGTGGTATCAGCGATGTGCAAGATAGGAATCGTGATCTTCTCTTCGATCTCAGGAACGACCTTATGCATGGTATTGGTACAAATCAGAATGAAATCAGCCCCGCCCTTCTCTACCGATAAAGCCGCGTCCGATAAGATATCCGCCGTCTCAGCCCAGCGACCTTGATGTTGAAGCTTTTCTATCTCATCGAAGTTCACGCTGTACATACAAACCTTTGCAGAATTGAGCCCGCCGAGTGTGGCTTTAACGCCCTCGTTGATGGATTTGTAGTAGCTCACTGTCGACTCCCAACTCATACCGCCGAGCAAACCGATCGTTTTCATTTTTCTATTCCTTTAATTTCCGACTAACTCGATTAAACCGTCATGCATTGAAAATTTATAGTACGTTCTTGCTTAAAGCGAACCCATAACACCTTATTCCTTTCAAACGATTGCTTTCAAACCGTTCATTCCCAAAACCTCCGCTCACAAAAAAGGCTCGAATTTAAAATCCGAGCCTTTGAAGTTTTGACCAAGGGTATACTTGGCGTTAGTACACCTCACACCAATCTGATTTCATGTCGATCAGTGTCCAATCCTCTCTGGAATTCGCCTCATCTAGCGCTTTATCAAGCTTGCCAACGTGAGACTCACGATCGTACTGCCACTCGCGCTCAGCATCAGTGTGATGAACAATCATCGCCATTGAGTTGGGTTGGCTCGTAGCCCATTGCATCATCGCTTGGTCACCGTCTGAGTTGCCGACCGCTAGAATAGGTTTCTTGCCGATAATATGCTGAATGTTAGTGACCTTTCCGGCTTTGTCATCAATGGTCAAAATCAACGAATCTTTGGTCACCGTTGGTTTGCCATCGTTGTAGCTGTAGTTGTATTTAAGCGCACTACCGATGATTTGCTCTGTAGGAATATTGTAAGCTTGTGGAGCCCACGCCCTCATGAAGTCAACGCCGCCACCCGACACGATATAAGTCTTGAAGTCATGCTCTTGAAGGTAAGTCAGCATCTCTTTCATTGGCTGGTAAGTCAGATCGGTATAGGCTTTGTTGAAGCGTTCGTCTTTCGCTGCAGCTAGCCATTGCTTAACATCTTTTTGGTATTGTTCGACTGTCATACCAGAGTGTGTCGCCATGATAATTTTCAATAAACCTTCTTCGCCGCTCCCTAGAACACTCTTGATGTCACCTTCAAGCACGAACTTAAACGGTGCTTCCGTTTTCCATTCAGGGTGTTCAAGCGCCATCTCTTTGATTCGATCTAACGCGAAAGCCAATTGGAAATAGTATGGCTTTTCAGACCAAAGCGTGCCGTCGTTATCAAATACAGCAATACGATCTTCAATCGCAACGAAGGTATCAGATTCAGCTTGGGTGGCTTGCCCAACAAAGTCGACGATAGCGGATTTGCTCTCGCTGTCCTTCCAAGAAGGCAGCAAGTTGGGATCACAATCTTTAGCAAAAGATGAGAAAGAGAGACTGGATAAGATCGCGACAGATAAGAGGGTTATTTTCTTCATAGCAACTACCATGTTGTTGAATTAATTGTAGGGTTTAATTCAATTCATCCTAGTTGGTCTACTCTGATTTTCCACTTATGGACACTATAACCAATACTCATGTTGGTATTGGAACAAACGTAAAACGAGGGCTAACCTCACGGCCAACCCTCGTTGTTTAAAAAGCTAAATAGAAAGCTTAAAGGCTAGGTGGAGTACCTTCACCATTGGAAGCAATCGCATCAATTTGCACCAAGGCGCCCATAGGGATATCAGACACACCAATAACTGTGCGTGCTGGTAATGGACCGTCAAAGTAGTGCGTGCAAACGTCATTAAGCACATCTAGATCTGCCATGTCTCTTAATTGGATATTCAACTTCACGATGTCATCCATGACATGACCAGCGCTCTCAATCACTTCTTTAATGTTATTCAGGCACTGCATCGCCTGCTCTTTTGCGCCATTCGCAACAATCGCTCCAACTCTTGGATCCATCGGTAATTGAGCGGAGATATTGTTGTAGTGTGAAAAGGCGACAGTTTGCGTTGAAAGCGGGCTTATTGGCGCAGCTTTGGTATTGTTCGCATTAATTACAATCCCATGTCGGTCTTCAACCGCTTGCGGCGGAGTCCCATCACCGTGTGACACGGTCGCATCCATCTGTACTAACGCTCCCATCGCTAAGCCTTCAACAACAGTTATTGAACGTGCTGGCATATAGCCCACAGATCGTGCAATCGCGGAGTCCGGGAAGAAGGTGGTATACACTTCATTGACTGCTGCAAGGTCATCAAGGCTTCTCACATGGATATTCACTTTCACGATGTCATCAAGCGGAACATCTACATTTTCCAGTATCGATTTGATGTTTTTGAGGCATTGAATCGCGTGCTCTTTTGCTCCACCAGCAACGATGCTGCCCGATTGCGGGTCAATCGGTAACTGGGCTGAAATGTGATTATAGTGAGAGAAAGCCACCGTTTGAGTTGATAGAGAACTGACTGGTACGTGTTGGGTGTTTCTTGCAATTTTAACTAACTCACAAGCCGCTTGAGGGTAGGTTCCTTCACCATTAGAGATCACCGCATCCATTTGCAAGTAAGCACCTTCGAGCGGCAAATCGGCTACAGCGAGTGTCGTGCATGTGGGAACATAGTGTTGGAAAAACGACGCATAGATTTCGTTAACCGCATCGATATCCGCAATGTTCTTCAAGTATATATTTACCCTCACAACGTCGTGCATGCGGTGTCCAATGCTCTCCACAATCGCTTGAATGTTTAGTAAGCACTGCTTGGTTTGATCTTCCAAAGAGCCTGAGATCAAGCTGCCTGTTTTAGGGTCAATCGGTAGTTGAGCAGAAAGGTTATTGTAGTGTGAGAATGCCACCGATTGTGTTGAGAAAGGGCTCAGCGGTGCATCTTCAGTGTTTCTTGAAACTTTAATAATATCGGCACTCATGTCGATACATCTCCTATTCGAGTATTGATGTCAGATATAGCCAATTAGCTGCGTGTTTACCGACATTTCAAAATAAAAGGTACAAAAATAGCCGAACCAATAAATCGTGATGAATACTGGTTCAGCTTAATTCGAGCAACACAGTGGAGGTTCTTACGCCCCCACAAATAAACCTCTACAGAGTACTTAGGAAGCTGCTGATTTTTTCTTCATGATGCTTAACGGTTTCTTGTGTTGGGATAACCGCATCTTTATGTGTGAAGTACACCAAAATCGCCATCTGAGCTGTGAGTCGGTTTTCAGCTTCATCGAACGCCACTGAGTATTCGCTTTCTAGTGCGCCGCGAGTCACTTCTTCTTTGTCATTCGCAGGTAGGCAGTGCAGCAACATTGCGCCTGGGCGAGCCTTAGCCATCAGCTCTTCTGTGATCACGTAGTTAGGCATGAATGCCGCAAGGCGCTCTTCCTTCTCATCCATTTGCGTCACCCAGTAGAAGCTATCGCCGTACACCACATCACAGTCACTGATACGCTCTACATCATCCGTAATTTCAATCTTGCCACCAGACTCTTCACAGAAGTTCAGCGCCATGTCGATCCATTCTTGCTCCATGTGGTACTTCTTAGGACCAATTTGCTTAAAGCCCATACCGTACTTAGCACACGTCAGCATCAGTGAACGGCACACATCTGTCGCGTCACCCATGAATGCCAAGGTGAGATCAGACAACTTACGTCCATCAGTGATGTGTTCTCTGATCGTGTAGAGATCCGCAAGCATTTGAGTTGGGTGGAAACGCGTATCAAGGCCGTTGATCACAGGCACTGTCGACATTTCAAGTAGGCCATCTAGTGTTTCAGGGCTATTAGTACGAGCCATGATGGTGTCGCACATACGTGACAACACTCGAGAAGTATCATCAATCGACTCTTTACCACCTAAGTGAATGTCTTTTGGTGATAGGAATAGCGCATGACCACCCAGTAATGTTGCTGCCACCTCGAAAGAAACACGTGTACGAGTAGAGCCCGCTTCAAAGATCATCCCAACTGACTTGCCTTTGAACAGAGGTGGAATTGCGTTGTCTTTGCGCGCCTGTTTCAGATGAGTCATGAGCTCCATCATGTTGTCCATCTCTTCTACAGAGAAATCTTTCATGGAAACCATGTGCTCTAGGTTTGCTTTGTTTAGTTCAGTTGCGCTAGAAGAAGGTAATTTCATAATAAGTTCCTATTTTTCATAATTTTGTGCGCGGCTCTTTCAAGTTCACTTTCATGGCAATTTGATTTTGAATACCTGCCATCACTTTCAAGAACCGCTACGTTTGGGGTTAAATATTGGTATTAACGACTGCTCTCAGTCTTTAGTTGTTATTAGGTTTATCGCTGTAACTAAACTCTTGGCACTTGTTGGGTGATGCAGTGGATGTTGCCGCCACCTAACAAAATTTCTCGAGCCGGAACGCCATTCACTTCGTAGCCTGGATAAATGCCTTCCAAGATCCCGATAACATCGTTGTCGTAGCGTTGATCGAGCAACGGCAACACAATTTGGTTATTGGTAATCAGGTAATTGGCATACGACGCCGCTAAACGCTCACCCGCTTCTCGCTCCATTCCGTCTGCGATATCGATACCTGCCGCTTCTTCCTCGGTCATGAAAAGAGGGCCTGGCATCGGCAGCTTGTGTACCTTGATTTGACGGCCTTTGGCATCGGTTTGACTGGTGATGTAGTCATAGGCTTCTTTGCTGATCTCATATTGAGGATCATTCTTGTCATCGCACCACGTCAGAACGACTTCACCCGGCTTCACGACGTGAAGGATGTTGTCCACGTGGCCATTGGTTTCATCGTTGTACAAGCCACGAGGCAGCCAGATCACTTTCTCAACATTGAGGTGTTCACAAAGTACTTCTGTCAGCTCTTCTTTGCTCATATCTGGGTTGCGGCTTTCGTGTAATAAGCACTCTTCTGTTGTGTAGAGCGTGCCTTCGCCATCGACGTGAATTGAGCCGCCTTCTAGTACGATTGGAGCGCGGTATCGAGAGTCACGAATGGTTTCACACATCTTTTGAGCAACTTGGTTGTCGCGATTCCAAGGTGAATACAAACCATCAACAAATCCGCCCCATGCATTGAATTCCCAATCCACACCTCGGCGTTCACCGCTGTCATCAACAACATAAGTCGCACCGATATCACGCATCCAAGAGTCATCAGTCGAGATTTCCAACACTCGAATGTCCTCTGGTAAGCGAGATACTGCGTTATCGTATTGGTCTGAACTCGCAAGCATGGTGACTGGTGTTGTATGGCTGATCTTGGTAGCAACGTCTGCAAACACCGCTTGCGCTGGTTTTGCCCCATTGCGCCAGTTGTCAGTACGTTCTGGCCAAGCCATCCAAATTTCGCTGTGTGGCTCGTGTTCCCCTGGCATTCTGAAGCCATCATGTTTTGGAGTAGTCTCAATCAGTTTTTTCATCGTTATGTCCCCTAAATTATGCTTGAGCTTCTTTTTTATCTTGTGTCTCGGTCGTGTCGTCATCGCCTGAACCTTGCTGCTTCTTGCGTTTTAGAGCACCTAGAAGAATCCATTCACCAGCAAGGATGGTGGCAATCACGCCAATCAAAACAGGTCCTGTGTATCCCCAATCAGCAACAGTTAGATCAAGGGCCTCAGGGAAAATGAATAAGATCACGGCTTGAAGGACGACCAAGAAACAAACAATCGACATGACCCATTGAGCCGCCATGCCACCCGGAACTTTGAATGGGCGTTCACGTTGATCATCAACCACTCGAAGCTTTAGGTATGCAGGGAACATGAACAGGTAAGGAAGTAAGAAAATGCAGCTAGAGAAGGCAAATATCGACCAGAACAGATCATCATTACCCTGAGCAAACAGCGCGTAAGACAGGATAACGACCGTTGATACTGTGCCTGTGATGTTGTTTGCGCCAACTGGAGAGCCTTTCTCAGACACTTTCGCGACTGGGGCTGGAAGCTCACCTTCTTGAGCGGCTTCAGCAGCAGCTCGGCTAGCGCCCATTGTCCAACTCACCATGTTGCCGATAAGCGTTAACAAAGCGAAAGTACCGAAGATGTACACCATCGCTGTACCAACCACACCAGTGCCGAAAAGTGTTCTAAATGTGTCGATAAGGCCAGACACCAAGCCAATGCTTTCGACAGGTAGCGCCATCAAAATGCCTACCGTACCGAAGATGTATAAGAAAGCGGTGATACCGATAGAGAGGAAGACAGCCTTAGGCATATCACGAACGTCTTTCATTTCTTTAGTCATGGTCGCAACCAGTTCAAAACCCATTAGGTTGAACACAATCGCGGGTAAGAAAGAGACCGCAGAATCCAATGAAGGCATCATTGCGGGCAACGTAAATTCGTTGGCAACGCCGTTTTTCATTGCATAGATAAAGCCACCCACACCCAATGTACTGATCACGACAATTTTTAATATTGCGCCAATATTGGTGACCCACACACCGATGTCGGCAGACACATTACAAATCAAAACCGTTAGCCACGTCAGTAATATACAAATGGCGATTTGTCCCCATAAAGACAGATCTGGCATGAAGAGTTCGGCAAACATCCCTGCAAACATGATATATACCGCAGGCATCCATAAACCAACGTTAATCCAGTAAAACCACGTTGTTCTGACTGCCCATTTAAAATTGAAGGCTTGTTTTACCCAATCGTAAATCCCACCTTCACCTGGGTAGGTGGTACTCAGTTCGGAAGTAATTAAGCCATATGGAATGACAAAGAAGACCAGCATTAACACCCACCAACCAATGGCACTGACACCAATACTGGCTGACGCGGTTAATGTGTCGACCACCAAAACTGCACACAGTGTAAAGAGTGCAATTCCCGTAACCCCCATTTTTCCTTGCGTTTCGTTACTCATCTCTTAGCTCCTTAATCTCTAATTCGGGATTAATTAAACGGCAAAGCGATGAAGTGAACTGGGATGAGAATTGAATATCGGTTTTACACAAGCAAATTCGGGTAAAAAACAAAATAAACCCAACAAATATTAGATTTATAATGATAAAAGTCGGAATACTTGATTTTGGTCAATAACCATTCGATTAATAAATACCTTTTCTATTTCAAAACCAAGATCACATATCTAGTTAATCTAGAAATAATTAAGGCTTTCTGTGACATATAGGCGACTAAAAACATCCAATATTGAACACAAATCGAATTGTGATTTTTATCCCCACGACTACAACAATATTTAAATACAATTCAAACCAACTTATTTGCTATGAGCGAAATAACATTTGGAGAATGAAACATGTCGAAGCCTATTATTGTTGTTGCTGTCGGTGGGAATGCTTTACTACAGCGTGGTGAAGTAATGAGTTGCGAAAACCAAAAAAAGAGCATCGCGCAAACCGCCAGCTCTTTGGCTGAACTCAGCAAAGACTACCGTTTAGTGGTTGTGCACGGAAATGGCCCTCAAGTCGGCCTACTCTCATTACAGAACAATGCTTATAAAGATTGCCCTCCTTATCCGTTTGATGTGCTTGGTGCCGAGACTCAAGGGATGATTGGTTACCTTATCCAGCAGGGGCTAAATGCTGCAATTAAAGACCGCTTTACGACCACGATTCTAACTCGCATTGTTATCGACGAGAATGATCCTGCGATTGCCGACCCAGCCAAATTTATTGGCCCTATCTATACAGAAGAACAAGCCAAACAACTCGCAGAAGCCAACCAATGGGTTGTGAAACCTGACGGTGCACACTGGCGTCGCGTGGTGCCATCACCTTCACCAAAAGAAGTGCTAGAAATAAAAGCCATCAACGACTTGCTAGAGAAAGAGCACCTAATTATTTGTGGCGGTGGCGGTGGCGCTCCAGTCGTCGAAAAAGATGGCGCTTATGTGGGTTTTGAAGCGGTAATCGACAAAGACATGACAGCTGCTCTTATCGCAGAAGAAATCGGCGCAGAACATTTACTGATCCTCACTGACGGCTCTCATGTTTGTTTAGATTGGGGAACCCCAAAGGAAGAGAAGCTTGAGAACGTGTCAGTTGAACAAATGAAAAAGTACACTTTCCCAGCCGGTTCTATGGGGCCGAAGGTCGACGCATGTTGTCAATTTGTAGAAAAAACAAAACAGCATGGATACATTGGTGACCTGTCTAGTGCATTAGAGATCATAGAAGGAAAAACGGGGACACATATTAATGCTTAATATTGGGTTATAATGCTTTATATAAATAAAGGGTAATAAAGTCTAAGTTTCGATATTCCGATTGGAACTTTTCTTGAAAGCCCTTTATGTTTTTTGTGTTCCAAATAAAAATGAGGATCATTAGATGCGCAAAGTAACAACCGAAGAAAAGTTAATTCGAATTCATGATGCTGTTGTGCAACTAATGGAACGCCGTGAAGCTACTGATATTTCAATGTACGATGTTGCCAAAGAGTGTGGAATGGCAACATCTACGGTTTATCACCACTATCCAAACATAGAGAACTTATTTCATAATCTATTAGATGACGTTTTTACTGATTTCGACTCTCTGCTCGGTAAATGTATAGATTACGAGCATGTTAATCATTGGACTGACATCAATCGCATGATTGAAACAGCGTATGTTAATTATTACAACAATCACCCGATTGCTAAAAAGTTAATTCTAGGTCGTCATACATTCACTGAGCTAGGACATGCAGACACCGAGAATGACTTAATTCTTGGTAAAGAAGTAGAAACGATTTATCGACAGTTTTTTGATGTTCCTCAGTTACCACAATCCATCAATGTCTTCGCTATCTCATTGCAAGTCGCAGATAAAATATACTCGTTATCTTATCGACAACATGGCTGCATCACACCAGAACTTGCCAACGAAGCAATCCGACTGACCGAGTCTTACCTTAAGCTGTATATTCCTCATATCTGTCAAAAAACAGAGCCTAGCATGATGCATACGCATTAAGAGAACCTGTAATCCCGATAACGTCTTACCTTTCTATTTGCGCTCGATGACCAGGCTAAACTCGCTGACCAAACAAAAAAGCAGAACTTCAATTCCTCAAAGTTCTGCTTTAACAATCCATGACTGCTTACGCTCTGCGCTTTTTGAAAGCGTGCCAACCAGCGCTGAAAATTGTTTTTAACACCACACCGAGTGCGCTTAGTTTTGGGTCGGCTTTCTTGCCAGAGGCAATGCGCCACATCTGATGTTCATACCAAACCAGCCCGACCATCGCCACCTTGTCTAATGCAGGTTTTCCTGTGGTTGGCACCGTTAGCGGCATGCCGTAACTAGGGTTTTCAATTAACTTGTTAGGGAAATCAGGATCAACCGCCATTGTGCGCGCAATGCCAATAAAATCGGTCGCCGAGGTGTTTAATGCGTCATTCATTGCTTGCGCGGTTCGAAAACCACCCGTGACCACCAGCGGAGTGCTGACGAGTTTTCTCGCCTTAACCATGTAATCCATAAAATACGCTTCACGTTTTACTGTGCTGGACTTGATTGATTCAGCTTTGCTCTTTGAACCCATCATTGATGGACTTTCATAGGTGCCACCGGAGATCTCAATCAGGTCGATACCGTTATCACTCAATGTTTGCACAACCTGCATTGACTCTTCTTCAGTGAAGCCACCTTTCATGAAATCAGCACTATTGAGCTTAATTCCGACAGGGAAATCGTCACCGACCTCTTTTCGAATCGCGCGATAAACCTCAAGCACGAAACGAAGTCTGTTTTCGAGTGAGCCACCCCATTTGTCTTGGCGTTGATTATGTCTTGAAGACAAAAACTGACTCACGAGATAACCATGAGCACCGTGGATCTGCACACCGGTAAAACCCGCTTGTTTTGATAGCTTTGCACTCAGCGCAAATTTATCAATGATTGCGATTATTTCCGTCTCAGTCAGAGCTCGTGGCGTATTGAAGCCTTTCTCTAATCCACGCTCTAAAGAGATAGCCGAAGGCGCAACCGGGCTATCACATAAGAATTTAGGGATTTGCTTTCCTGGGTGGTTCAATTGCATCCATATCTGCGAACCATTTTGTGTTCCAGCCTTCGCCCACTCACGAAATACGCTTAAGTCACTTTGTTCATCCAACACAACGTTTTTAGGTTCACCAAGCGCGCCTCTATCGACCATCACGTTACCCGTTATGGATAGACCAATTCCTCCTTGAGCCCAACGCTGATAGAGCGTGACTAAACCTTGCTTAGGGTTATGGTGTTTATCACCTAGCTGTTCACTCATTGCCGATTTGAACAGGCGATTTTTGATCACTTGACCATTAGGAAGAGAAAAAGGGTCGTTGAGGCAGATCGGATTCATGCGCGTGGTTACTTTCTTTGGTTTATATATTCAGTCCAGTATGCCCTATTTTATCCGACAGTTCTGAGCATTTAACGCCTATTTCGAAGCAAGTTTCACTCAATAATAAAATGCCAGCGGCATAGCAGCTAGCATTAATCGATTATAAATAGAATCTCAAAAACTGGGCTGGCGCTGCTGAAATATGTCAACCAGAAAGGCTCAAACACTCTTTACGCTCATGGTAATTGTCGTTATTGTGATTCTCTACGCCATCATCACAAGGACTGTCTGAGAGTTATGAACAGCACGATTGAAACTATTCTGGGGCACCGCTCCATTCGTCAATATACAAATCAACCGATTGAAAAAGCACAACTTGATGTGATTATTCAGGCCGGTCTCGCGGCTTCATCATCGAGCTTACTGCAGGCTGTTTCTATCGTGAGAGTGACAGACACAGAGAAGCGCAAGTTGCTAGCTGAATACGCAGGCAATCAAGCTTACGTGGAGAACGCGGCTGAGTTTTTGGTGTTCTGTATCGACTATCAACGCCACGCTCAAATTAACCCTGAAGTGAAAACCGACTTTACTGAACTGACCCTGATTGGCGCGGTCGATTCTGGCATCATGGCGCAAAACTGCATGCTGGCTGCTGAGTCTCTAGGTTTGGGTGGCGTTTACATTGGCGGGTTGCGTAACAGCGCACAACAAGTCGATGAACTGTTAGAACTGCCACAGCACACCGCCGTGTTGTTCGGGATGTGCTTAGGTCACCCGGCACAACAACCAGAGGTTAAGCCTCGCCTCCCTGCTCACGTAGTAATGCACGAAAACCAATACCAACCGCTGAGCCTAGATGAAATTGCCAGCTACGATGATTCGATGCAAAGCTACTACGCAAGCCGTTCAAGCAACCAAAAGCAGAGCAGTTGGTCACAGCAGATCACACAGAAACTCTCTGGTGAATCTCGCCCACATATCCTGCCTTACTTAAACAGCAAGCAGCTGACCAAGCGTTAAGCCGTTAAGCCGTTAAGCCGTTAAGCCGTTAAGCCGTTAAGCCGTTAAGCGATTAGAGCTAGCAGCAAACAGCAGTACAAACAAAAATGTCAGCGTAATATACGCTGACATTTTTATTTATCCGGAGGCGGCTAGCTTACAGATATTTCTCAATCGGTAGCAATTGCAAAAAGCCTGACTGCATTCGTTCCCATTGACCAGTGTCAGGTTCGCTGTCCCAACGTTGGTCGCCTGAATACCAATACACATCACCGTCTTCAAGCTCTAATCGCCAGCTGTTTTCTTCGCTCATTGCTTGCTCAATGGTTTCTGCTAATGTTTCAGCAATCTCTTTATTCTCGATGATCAAAACCGATTCCGTGTTCAAGTAGGTAGAACGCAAGTTGAAGTTAAATGAGCCGATGCTCGCGATGCTGCGGTCGAATACGACTGATTTAGCGTGCAAGCCATAGGCCGTCTCAGGCGCACATTTAGACACGTCTTGAGTCGATGCTTCACACAGCTTAGATTCTGGTTTTAGCTCAAACAGGTCGATGCCATGCTCCAACATGTCGTAACGTCTGCCTGCATAAGCGGAGTGATTAGTCACCAGATCATTAGACGCCATAGAGTTAGTTAGCGCTTTTATCTCAACGCCCTTGTTGTTCAATACCTGCCACTCTTCAAGCTGACCATCATCGAATACAAGGTAAGCGGATTCCAGCAAGATTTCTTGTTTCGACTCGCTCGCTAATTTCCCTAGAAGAATCGCGGTCGCTTTTGGTTCATCGGTATTGTCTGAATCATCAGGAACGGGCTGATCGTAAACAAAACGCGCATTCACCCATGCCATCTCACCAATCACCTCTTTCAGTAAGCTATCCGCAGCCTTACGATCTAATGGTAACTCAGGATAATTTTGATAATGCGGAACGACAATATTATCTATCTTTGAGAGATCAGGTTGTTCGTCATCCCCCAGCATATCGACAGG
This sequence comes from Vibrio sp. 10N.239.312.D08, assembly GCF_041466145.1. Taxonomy (NCBI): domain Bacteria; kingdom Pseudomonadati; phylum Pseudomonadota; class Gammaproteobacteria; order Vibrionales; family Vibrionaceae; genus Vibrio; species Vibrio sp. 10N.239.312.D08. The sequence goes on from NZ_JBFSSD010000072.1 coordinate 13,653, forward strand.
GTAAGACCAACGACTGTTCCAGTATTCAACAAAGCTGGTTTGGATGGTGTTAACTACCGAGCCCATGACTAATACATCGCGGTCTCGGAAATTGATTTCATCAGAAAGGTCGAAGTATTCATCACCAATATTACGCCCCCCCACCACAGACAAGGTGCCATCTACGGTAAACGACTTATTGTGCATACGGCGATTTAAACGAGAAAAGTCGCCGACAAAGCTCAACCATTTACTGAAACCACGGCGTGTTGGCGTTGGATTGAAGATACGAATCTCGACATTAGGGTGCGCATCCAGTGCCGACAACAAACCTTCACGTTCGTTGAGGTTGATATCATCCAGCATTACACGAACCTTCACACCACGCTCGGCCGCGGCTAACAAACGGCTGGCTAGGTAGCTGCCCGATTCGTCAGAGTTCCAGATGTAGTATTGAATGTCGATGGTGTGCTCGGCACTTTCGACCAGCGCTAATCGCTGTGCCAAGGCATCCCAACCAGACTCTTGCAGACGAACCGCAGTGGTGCCTTGCTCTAAAGCTTCAGGCTGAAATTCATTGGTTAGAACCGATAAAGAACTAGGTGCAGGAGAGGTTGGCGGTTCTGTTGGATGATCGATGCCTTCAGGAAGTGAAGAACACCCACCTAAAACGGCGATTAAGATTAACGTTAAACTGATGCGTTGGAGCACAGGCATGTATCTGACTTCCTTTTCACGATGACGTCTTTAGAAACTTTCCGTACAGCTTTTCAATGAACAAGCTATTCCGATCTATTCATTGATTATTACTGCTAAATCCTGAAATTTATAGGTAATTATCCAGTATAAATTTAAAGGTCGTTAAATTGGCCTACAGATCACTTAAGTTGATTGAGCGCCAAACAGTATAAACTCAGCGGCTTTTCGACCATTTCAATGGTGAGCTCAGTTCGGTCTGGGTTACAGTTCAACGCCAAAGCGTAGCCGTGTAAATAATCCACCAGCAAGTCCAACGCATTTTTGGTTTGCTCTTTGGTTAACGCTAACGGGCTCAACACCGCTGTAAAACGTTCACTAAACACCTCCATCGGCCCGAGGGATTTCATGGTCAATAAGGTCTCTAACAAGCCTCTATATTCGTTTAGCATCGACAAGTAACTCACACTGAGCCGATATAGGTTATCTCGCCAATCTTGATTCAATTCTGGCTGCGCGACTTCTTCAATCAAGGAAACCGTGATTGCCTCAAGCAGATCATTTTTGTTTTTGAAGTAATGGTATATAGCCATCGCATCAACCCCGAGTTCTGTCGCCAACCCTCGAACACTTGGCACTTTGCCACTCTCTCGCATCATGCTTTTAGCAATAGTGAGAATTCTCTCGGCGCTGAGTTGGCTTGATCCACTCTTTGGTCGACCTCGTTTCTGATCCTTGACAGTCATACCGTCACCTCTTAAACTTTATTTCTACACTGTAGAATATTTTAATTTATTACCGTGTAGATGCCAAGTTTCTCATTGATATCGGAGTTAAAAATGTCAAATATTGTATTCATCGCAACCAGCCTTGACGGTTACATTGCAGACAAGCAAGGCGGCTTAGATTGGCTGCAAGCGATTCCAAATCCAGACGGTGACGACATGGGTTACAACGCCCACACCGATCGTATCGATGCGCTGGTCATGGGACGTAATACAATGGACATGGTGCTGAGCTTTGGTATCGATTGGCCTTACAGCAAGCCAGTCTATGTACTGAGCAACACTTTAAGTAAAGTACCTCAAGAGCTTGAAGGTAAGGTGTTTTTAATGAAGGGCGAGCTTAAACAGATTGTCGCGGATTTGAATAACAAAGGCCTAAACAACTTGTACATTGATGGCGGCATCACCATTCAAAACTTCATGAAAGAAGACATGATTGATGAGCTGATCATCTCGACCATTCCTATCGTGCTTGGTGGTGGGTCCCCGTTATTTGGTGACTTAGTATCTCCCGTCGATTTTACGTTGAAAGGCGTCACGACGTACCTTGATGAGATCGTGCAAACTCATTACTTACGTAAGCGCTAAAGCTGTTGTTGAACTAAGGGCATGAAAGGATCAACACCGAAAACATTGTTCACGCTACATAACCTTTATCGTCCCTACACAAGCCTTCCCTATAGTAGTACCCTTTATCGTCTCTCATTCTTGATGGTAGCTGGATATTATGAAGCTTTTGGTCGATCGCACTGGTGAACAGTTTTTAGAAATTCTGCAAGAATCGGGAGACACGCTGACGGTTCAATTCATTACCAATGAAGGCAATCGAAAGGGTAAGCCGTTCCAAGATAACTTGAGTGGATTGCTCCTCACAGGGTGGAAGCCGCGCACTACTTCAACCGCCATCGGATTAGAACGCTTTAAGCAAGGCAAACTTGAAGATCCCAAAGTGAGTTTCGCATTGCACCAACTCTATCCACTAGGTCGAGACGTAAAGTTACCTTCTGGTGATATCGCAACTATCGCGAGTTACGCCAATACCCATGCCGACGGCTACTATATGTTTGTGCGCCTCAACGATGAATTAACCCGACTCAAGATTACACCCGATTGGGAACTGCAACCTTCCACTCAAAGATTGGCTCTGCCTTATTACCCAGCCCCAAGAACTAAAGAAGAGCTCGACAACATTGACGATTTTGATGCGTGGGCGGGCGGCTTCTAAATACTCCTCACCTACGCCTAGTAGCACATAATACCCAAGTTATTATCAATTATTTTTTGACAATAATTCAAATGTAGCACTGTTTATCGTTTCAAATATTCCCACTATTATTTATCCATCGACACAGACTGCAGCTCAATGAACAAAGAGTGGCACTGTGAACACAGACAAATCACCATTTCGGTGAAAAATAATATAGGTACCAACATGACTCAACTAACTATCGTCGCAAACATCGTCGCTAACGAAGACAAAATTGAATTGGTTAAAGCAGAGCTGCTAAAGCTGATTGATATTACTCGCGCTGAAGAAGGCTGCATCAACTACGACCTTCACCAAGACAATGAAAACCCAGCACATTTCACTTTCTACGAAAACTGGACGTCGCGTGAACTTTGGCAAACACACATGGGTAATACCCACCTTGCTGAATACATGGCAGCAACCGAAGGTAGTGTTACGTCATTTACACTTAACGAGATGACTAAGATCGCTTAAGTACAGTTTCAGTAGTCTGTTACTAGAAAGCACACTGACAAGCTATCGAGTTCGATTTGAAAGCCCCGCTGCACGTCAGCGGGGCTTTTTTCATTTATGCGGATATCGTCAACTGCCTTAGTTAGAGCTTCAAACGGGGCTGAATAAAATCGATAAACGCCGAGATACGTTTAGAGACCGATGACGACTTGTAGTAAACCGCATTCACTCGCTCTCGGTCTGTGTTGGCAAGTTTGTCTTGTTCCAGAATAGGGATTAGGCGACCCGCAGCCATATCTTCCTTTACCATAAACCCCGATAAACAAGCAATCCCATTTCCAGCTAAGACTAGTTGACGCACGGTTTCACCATTACTGGCTGTCACGGTCGGCGCGACATAACTTTGGTTTGGTAAAGGCCAATGGTTAAGCACTTTGTTACCCGCAAACCCCACAATTTGATGCGAGCTCAAATCTTCAGGTTTGGTGGGCAGCCCACGCTTAGCGAGATAATCAGGTGACGCCACAATATGGAGCAAACTTTTTCCTAACGGGCGAGCGTGCAGTGTTGAATCAGACAACTTACCGATTCGAATCGCAACATCAGTTCTCTTTTCTAGAAGATCAACGAAGCCTTCGTTGGAAGTGAGTTCCAACTCAATGTCTGGGTAAGCCTCTTTGAATGACTGCACCAACGGCACTAGCTGATGGAATACGAATGGACTGGCGGCATCGACTCTTAAACGACCTTTTGGCAACTCACCGCGCGACACAATTTCTTCTTCCGCGCTCTGAATCATCTGTAATCCCACTATGACTGAATCGACAAACTGCCGCCCTTCCTCCGTCAATTCCACGCGTCTCGTTGTTCGGTTGAATATTGAGACGCCGAGTTGCGACTCAACCTTACTCACCGAACGAGATACCTTGGCGACCTGCACATCCAGCGCCTCTGCCGCCGCAGAAAAACCACCAGCATCGACAACGGTGAGTACCATTTCTAAATCATCTGAACGGGTTAGCATGAGGCTCCTTCGCTATCTTCATTTTGGTTAATGTCATCTCGTTTGTGATCATCACAGATCAAATCATCTGTGTCCTTTCGCTCTCATCAGCTTAATCCAATGATCGGTTAACTCTTCAATTATTGCATATTTAACAAAGGTTATTTGTTAATAGCGTCATTTATCACAAATATATATTGCTAGATAATCCTCGCCATCAAACGAAGCGCTCCTATTGCAGTAACAAGCTGCCCCATTTTATCGCGCTCGGTATTTAACAAAGAACAGTAAGAGAGATGATTATGCCACTAGCATTACTTGCATTGACGCTCAGCGCCTTTGCCATCGGAACCACAGAATTTGTCATCGTAGGCTTGATTCCTACCATGGCGAGCGACTTGAATGTATCTCTGCCATCGGCAGGCCTATTAGTCAGTTTATACGCGCTTGGCGTTGCTATTGGCGCACCAGTATTAACGGCATTAACCGGAAAGTGGAATCGTAAAGCGGTATTGCTAACCGTGATGGCATTGTTTGTCATTGGTAACTTATTGGCGTGGCAAGCTCCAGGCTATAACACGCTGATCGCCGCACGAATTTTGACTGGCCTTGCCCATGGTGTGTTCTTCTCGATTGGGTCGACCATCGCGACAGGTTTGGTTTCAAAAGATAAAGCAGCCAGTGCCATTGCGATCATGTTTACGGGTTTAACGGTTGCATTGGTAACTGGAGTACCACTGGGCACTTATATCGGCCAAACCTTTGGATGGCAAGCGACCTTCTTGATCGTGGCTCTGCTTGGCCTTATTGCTCTTATCGGTAGTGCTATCTTGGTTCCAAGCAACCTTAAGCAACCACCTGCGGCGAAGATTTCGGCACAACTAAAGGTTCTAACTCAACCACGCTTACTGTTGGTTTACGCTATCACAGCACTAGGTTATGGCGGTACATTCACAGCGTTTACGTTCCTTGCTCCAATACTGGAAAATGTATCAGGGTTTGATTCGAGCTCAATCAGCTTAATCATGTTGGTTTACGGTGTGTCAGTGGCGGTCGGTAACATCTGGGGCGGAAAAATGGCCGACAAGATGGGCCCAATTAAAGCACTGACCGTTATCTTCTCTGGTTTAGCCGCGGTACTGGTAGTATTCAACTTTACCGCAGTGAATCCTTACGCAGCCGTTGCTACCATCTTGGTTTGGGGTGCATTTGCATTCGGTAACGTTCCGGGGCTACAAGTGTATGTTGTGAAACTGGCTGAGAAATACACACCAGACGCCGTCGATGTCGCTTCTGGGTTGAACATTGCAGCCTTCAACGTCGGTATTGCATTAGGCTCATGGGGCGGTGGTTTGATTGTCGCAAAATCTGGATTAATGAACACCCCTTGGGTAGGTGCTGTGATCGTTTTAATTGCTCTTGTTCTGACTCGATTCAGTGGTGCGTTAGATAAGAAGCAAGCACAACAAACTGTTCCATCTAGCATCTAGCATCTAGCAAGAATAGAATCGAGTAGGAGGAGGCCTCACGGCCTCCGTCCTCTCACACCACCGTACAAGC